>JAIQGB010000491.1 GCA_020072905.1 Terriglobia bacterium
GGTGCCGGAACTGGCCTCGCGCGAGCACCTGCGGAAGATCCGTCCCGTCGTGGATGAAGCTCTCGCTCGGGCCGCAGTAGACCTCGGGACCATCGACGCGCTGGCCGTCACCGAAGGTCCGGGACTGATCGGCTCCCTGCTGGTCGGTCTGGTGTACGGCAAAGCGCTGGCTCTTTCGCTCGGCAAACCTCTCATCGGCGTCAACCACCTTGAAGGCCACATCCACGCCGTCTTGCTCGAAAACAGGATGGCACGGCTCGCGGGGAGGCCAGTCGAGGCAGTCTGCTTCTCTGCCGTCACGCTCGTCGTCTCCGGAGGGCACACCAGCCTCTTCCTTGTGGAGACGCAAAGCGAAAACGGCCACACAATGTTCTCCTACCAGCCGCTGGGCCAGACGCGCGATGACGCCGCCGGCGAGGCTTTCGACAAGGTGGCCAAGCTGCTGGCGCTGGGTTATCCGGGCGGCCCGTCCATTGACCATCTGGCGCGCTCCGGGAATCCCCGGGCGGTGCCCTTCGGACGCATCAAGATGAAAGGCAATCCGCTCGACTTCAGTTTCTCGGGATTGAAAACCGCCGTGCTTTATCGCGTCCGCGATACGGCTCTCGCCACGGAGGCCGAGGAGCGCCGCGCCTGGCGAAAGACCGCGGGCCGCGTGACGCCGCAGGAAGTCCGCGAGCACTGCTCGCCGGCAACGCTTGATTTGGCGGCCAGTTTCCAGAACGCCGTGGTCACGGACTTGGTCGAGCGGACGCTCGCCGCGGCAGAAACCATGCGCGTCAAGACCATCCTCATCTCCGGCGGCGTGGCGTGCAATTCGCTGCTCCGTGACCGATTCGCCGAGGTGGCGCCGGCCCATGGCCTGAGCGCCTTCTTCCCGTCTCTCCATCTCTCTACCGACAATGCCGCGATGATCGCGGCGGCGGGATACTACAAGCTCCTTGCGGGCGTCCGCGCCGGGACGTCGCTCACCGCGCACGCCTCCTGGCCTCTGGGCAGGGAGCGGCAGTAAGCCGTGGCCCTCTGCCGCAGCGAGACGGAGCCCGCGCTCCGTGACAAAGCCTTTCCGAATCCAGCCGTCATTCCGCTACAATGAGCGACCTTTCGAGTTCGGCGCGAGCTTTGCTACAAGACTGCCATGCGCATCGGGGTCGATACCGGCGGGACGTTCACGGACTGCGTCATGCTGCAGAACTCGCGGCTCCGGGTTTTCAAAGTCTTCTCCACACGCGATGACGCCGCCCGGGCCATCCTCGACGGGGTCCGGCAATTGAGCGGCCCCGTGCACGAGTCGCCGATCGAAATCATCCACGGCACAACCCTTGGCACGAACAGCCTGCTCGAGCGGCGCGGCGCGCGGGTGGCGCTTGTCACCACGGCAGGTTTTGAAGATTTGATCGAAATCGGTCGCCAGAATCGCCCGCGGCTCTACGACCTGAACGTGCGCCGCGAGCCGCCGCTCGTTGCGCGCCCCCTGCGCATGGGAGTCAACGAACGCACTGGAGCCAGCGGTGACGTCCTCCGGCGACCATCCACGCTCGAGCTTCGCCATCTGCGGAGGAAGCTGCAGCGCTCCGGGCCCGAATCCATCGCGCTCTGCTTCCTTTTCTCCTTCGCGAATCCGCAGAACGAGCGCGCGGCCGCCCGCGAGCTACGCAAGCTGGGGATTCCGATCTCGGTCTCAAACGAGATTCTTCCCGAATTCCGTGAGTACGAGAGGCTCTCCACCGTCGTCCTCAACGCCTTCCTGGCGCCACGGATGGGAACTTACCTCACCAGTCTCCAACGCAAGTTAGGAGAGCGCTTGGCGCTCCCGCGCAATGCAAACCGGGAGCCCCGAGGGCTCCCCTACCAGGGCACCCGTGGCCGCGTTTACGTCATGCAGTCGAGTGGTGGGATCACGACCGCAGAGCGCGCGGCTCACGAACCCGTCCGCACGATCCTCTCCGGGCCGGCGGGCGGCGTGGTGGCGGCGGCGTGGCTGGCCGGGCAACTGGGGATTCCGCGCGCCATCAGCTTCGACATGGGCGGGACGTCCACGGATGTCTGCCTGATCGAAGGCTGGCCGCGCACCACGAGCGAAACCACGCTGGGCGGACTCCCCGTGGCCGTTCCGGTCCTCGATGTCCACTCGGTGGGATCGGGAGGCGGCTCCATCGCGCGCGTGGACGCCGGCGGCGCCCTGCGCGTTGGGCCGGAAAGCTCCGGCGCGGAGCCCGGGCCGATCTGCTACGGCCGTGGCGGCACACAGCCGACGGTGACGGACGCGAATCTGCTTTTGGGCAGGCTCGATCCCGATCATTTCCTCGGCGGCGCTTACCGGCTCGATATTCGAGCTGCGACGGACGGCTTCGCCACTTTCCTCCGCCGCCACGCTCGGAACATCAAGACGCCACGCGACCTCGCGCGCGGCATCATCGCGGTTGCCAACGCCAACATGGAGCGCGCGCTGCGCGTGATTTCCGTCGAGCGCGGCCACGACCCGCGCGACTTCGCCCTGATCTGCTTCTGCGGATCTGGCGCGGTCGCTGGGAATCCCGCAGGTCATCGTGCCGCCGAGCCCCGGAGCGTTCTCCGCCCTCGGCATTTTGCTCTCCGACATCGTCAAGGACGCTTCACGTTCTCTACTCGTGCCCGTTCCGAATCTTGACCGGCACTCCCATCGCCAATTCGCGAAGTTCATCGAGCGCCTCGACCAGCAGTTTGCGCGCCTGGAGCGGGACGCACGCGAGGAACTCCGTCGCGAGCACTTCTCGCCCGAGCTGGCGCGCGTCGAACGCCACCTGGATGTCCGCTACGTCGGCCAGGCTTACGAGCTGCCGGTTGCGTTCACGCCGAACTTTCCGAAGCGGTTTCACAGCGAACACGAGAAGGCCTATGGCTACGCGCACGCCGGCCGGCCAATTGAAGTCGTGAACCTGCGGGTGCGGCTGACGATTCCGACTCCTAAGCCCGCGCCGCCGCCTGGACAGACGGGCGCGTCCAGCAATTCCGCCCGCGCCGTCGTCAAGAAAAAGCCCGTCTGGTTCGGCTCGCGCTTTTGGATGACGCCGCTCTACGACCGTGAACGCCTCGGTCCCGGCGCTCGCCTCCGCGGGCCCGCGGTGGTGGTGGAATACAGTTCGACGACCGTCGTGCCGCCCGATTTCATTCTGAACGTCGACAGATTCTCCAATCTGGTGCTTTCGCCACATGCGCGTTGACGCCGCCGAACTCGAGATCTTCAAGAGCCTCTATCACTCGGTTGCCGAGGAGATGGGGGCGGCGCTGCGACGCTCAGCCTTCTCGCCGAACATCAAGGAGCGCCGGGACTATTCCTGTGCGGTCTTCGACGGACAAGGACGCGCCGCGGCCATGGGCGATCACATGCCCGTGCACCTCGGGTCGATGCCGATGTCCGTGGCCGCGGCCATCGAGGCGCTCCCACTCGCCCCCGGCGACATCGCCATGCTGAATGATCCCTACGCAGGCGGCACTCACCTGCCGGACATCACGCTGGTGATGCCGGTCTTCGTTGCTGCCGCGTCGCCGGTCAGAGACCGGCGCTACAGGGCGAAGCCCATCTTCTACGTGGCCAATCGCGCCCACCACTCGGACATTGGCGGAGCGCAGCCGGTCTGAGTGAGGAGATCTACCAGGAGGGCTTCCGCATTCCCCCCGTTTTGCTCGCTCGGGGAGGGGTTATCCAACGAGATGTCCTGGCTCTGCTTCTCGGGAATGTGCGCACTCCCCGCGAGCGCGAAGGCGATCTGACCGCCCAAGTGGCGGCCTGCCGGCTCGGCGAACGCCGCCTGCTCGAGGCGCTCGCCAAGTACGGGGTTCCGAAAACCGACATTTATCTCGAAGCGTTGCAGCGATACTCCGCACGTCTGATGCGGACGGCACTCGCCAGAATCCCCGACGGCGACTATCGCGCAGAGGATTACCTGGATGACGATGGCTTCAGTCGCAAGCCCGTGCGTTTGCGCGTACGCATCGAGATTCGCGGCGGCCGGGCGACAGTGGACTTTGCGGGAACGGCGCCCCAATGCCGCGGAAGCGTCAATGCGGTTCTGGCCATCACGCATTCCGCGGTGTTCTACGTTTTCCGCTGCCTGCTGGGCGAGGACGCCCCGGCC
>JAIQGB010000090.1 GCA_020072905.1 Terriglobia bacterium
TGATGGTCACCGTGGCGGAAGCGGACTTGGTGGTGTCGGCCTGTGACACGGCCTTAACGGTGACGGTGGCCGGACTGGGCACTGCGGCCGGCGCGGTATAGAGACCCGCTGAACTGATCGTTCCCACTGTGGCATCGCCACCGGCGGTGTCGTTCACCTGCCACGTGACAGCGGTGTTGCTGGTGTTGTGGACGCTGGCGGTGAACTGCGCCGTGCCCCCGACCACGAGGGCCGCGGTGGTAGGTGAGATGGTTATGGTGACTGCCGGTGGAGGAGGATTCCCGCCTCCGCCGCCTCCGCCACCGCACGACCCCAAAGACAAAACCAGTATCGGGAGAAGGAATAAAGCCGCTCTCTTCATGTAATCCTCCGGGCTGAAAGAGATTCACCGCACCGGGCCGTAGCCCTTGCGCGGTGGTTAGGGGTTCAGTGCCGGCCGGTAATAGGAAAACCTCGGTCGTTGCGGAAGGTCAGCACGGTGTCGCCTTTGCGAACCTGGCGCGCCAGCAGGATTTCCTCGTGGTTCGTGCGCACGAGCGAACCCACGACTTCAACTGGCTCCCCGGCCGCCAGGGTCGGGCGGGCCTTGCCCAACCTGGCGCTCGGTCCCAGGTGGACGCGGAGGATTCCTACTTGCGTTCTCAAGATGAGGTAAGTGCCACGCGGAGCGGCGTCCCGCCCCAGATCGCGAACCTCGACGACCGTGCCGCGGATTGTCATTTCGTTGGCCGGGTCGTAGCGAAGCGGGAGGCGCAGCGCCTGCGCAAAGCTCGCTGCCGATAGGCACACGATTGCTGCCAGACTCAATCCTATAGCCTTCATATGCTCGACTCCTTCCTGTTCGGATTGTCGGGCCGACTTTCTCTTGCCGCCCTTTTACTCTTGTTAAAGAGTAATTGCAAGACGATATTTTGTCGCCGGCGACATGAGGACATGTGGTGTAGGCGCCTGCAGGCGGAGGCGCGAGTCCACCTCCGCGGCACGAGATTCCGTCGCATCCAGACTTGGTTGACTCGCCAGCCCAGGGACTCGATGACTCAATCCGATTTCTGTGGTATCAAGAAGACTGTGTGCGGGACTCCTGGAGGTCGGGCGCTGAACATACTTTTTGTTTGTGTTGGAAACTCCTGCCGAAGCCAGATGGCGGAAGCGCTGGCGAATCATCACGGCAAGGGGCGCGTACGCGCCTGGAGTGCGGGCTCGCGACCGCTGGGGGAGATCATTCCTCAAACTTATGAGGTGATGCAGGAAAAGGGGATCTCGCTTGAAGGCCACAAGTCCAAGAGACTGGATGATGTTCCCGTAGGTGACATGGACGTGGTGGTGGGCATGGGATGCGAAGTGGTGTGCCCCGTGCCCGTGGGATTCAAAGGCCGGGTCATCGAGTGGAACATTCCTGATCCCTACGGCCGAGAGCTTTCTTTCTTCCGCAGCGTGCGGGATTCAATCCAACGGCAGGTTATCGCGTTGCTCAATGACCTCGACCGGTCGGCGGAGCGCAAGCAGGCCGAATCGGCGGAGACGGCGGGCTGAGGGACAGCAGAAGGCAGAGGGCAGAGGGCAGAAGGCCGAAGGCAGAAGGCAGAAGGCAGAAGGCAGAAGGCAGAAGGCATGTCTCCTTCGATGTTCGAGAAGAAGCAGGCGCCCCGCCGGTCTCACCAGGTGAGCGTTTCCGAAGAGGATTACCTGAAGGCCATCTACGGGATGCAGTTGGAGCTTCAGGAGCCCATTAGTGCGCGCCTTTCCGAGGCCCTGGGTGTGACGCCCCCGGCAGTGACAACGGCCCTCCGGCGCATGGCTCGCCGCGGGCATGTGCGTGTGGATTCGAAGGGTGGGCGGATTCGGCTGACTCCCAAGGGGCAACGCATTGCCCAGAGCCTCGTCCTACGCCACCGGCTGATCGAACGCCTGCTCACTGATGTGCTGGGGATGGATTGGAAAGTCGTCCACGCTGAAGCCGAAAAGCTCGAGCACGCCATCTCCAAAGAACTCGAGCGGCGGCTCCTGGACCGTTTCGGGCGCGACGCGTCGTGCCCCCACGGGAACCCCTTCTTCGGCGGAGTGGCCAAGCTCCGGCGGTTGGGCGTCAAGCCGTTGCGCCAGGCGGAGCCCGGCGAGCACCTGAAACTCATTCGAGTCAACGAGCGCGATTACGGCTTCCTGGCGTTCCTGGAACGCCTCGCGCTGCGGCCAGGAGCGGAAATTCGCGTCATCGAGAAGACGTTCGACGAGACGATGACGGTCCGCGTGGGGCGACGGCAGCACTACTTGGGGCGAAGCACCACGGAGCAGATCTGGGTGAAGGCGGTCGACAAGGGGTGATCCCACTCTGGGGGGATGTGGGCGTCAATCTGGCTGAAGCGCTGGCGCAAGGCTGCTGTTCGGGCGGCCGTAGGGATTCCACAAGTTGTGGTATCATAAGCCCCATCTGTAGTGCACGGATGGTGGCAGATAACCGAACCGGGGTGTCCACCCTATTGGATTCAGTTGGGCAGGCGCAGGCTCAGCGAACCTTGAAATCTCTCATGAAGCACAGGAGTGGGGCCATTGGCAGCTAGCGCAAGTACTGCCGTGCTTTTTCCCCTCAAGGCATTGCGCCGGGTCCTTGGGTGGGCCCTCCTCTTGGCGGTGGGGGGATTTCTGGTCCTCTTCGGCCTGCAGTTCTCCCACGCGCCCAAGCTGGACACCCTCTGGGTCGTCATCCAGTTGCGACAATACGGGGACCCGCTCCTCAAGAGTGTCGGCCCCTTTGTGGGGGTGGCTTGGCCCGCCGAACCATCCTACAGCTTCCTGCCTCTGGTTCTCGCTCTGGCCGCGTGGGGGCTGAAGGTCGGCTCGGACGCCGGCTTCCTGTGGCTGCTGAAGACCGTCGATAACCTATTGACCGGAAAGGAGAAGAAAGAAGCAGAGGAGGAAGCGCTCATCCCCGGCCTCTCTGGGATGAAGGCCGATTCGAAGCGCTCGCGCGAGGAACTCTTGAAGCGGTACCGCGAACTGGAGTCCGCGCTCAAGTCCTCAAAGCGCAAGCGCTGTGCCTTCCTTTCCACCGACGTCGTGGGCTCGACCAAGATGAAGGACGGGGAACAAGAGACCGACATCGCGGCGACGTTTCAGGCATACGAGGAACTGCTGAAGCACATCTTCGAGGAACACGGCGCCTGGAAGGTGGCCTGGACGCCCGATGGCGTTATGGTTTGCTTCCTCCAGGTGGATCTTGCCGTCGCCGCCGGGCAGGCGGTCCTCAAAGGCTTGAAGGAATTCAATACCACAGAGAACCGTCTCCGCACTTCCTTTCGCGTCCGCTGCGGCTTGAACGAAGGCGAGGTGGCGATCTACGAGGACAGCAAGCTGGAGAAGGTGGTGGATCACGTGATCGACGTGGCGGGCCACATGCAAAAGCAGGCCGCCCCAAACACCCTCTGGCTGGGCGCGGAGCTCTACAACCTGATGGGCGACAAGTCCAGCTTCTACCCGACTGGAAAGGCCGTAGACGGATTGGAGGTTTACGAGTGGTCGGCCGAGCCGCGCCGGCGGCGCGCTGAGGTTGATGGAACGGGCGGCGGAGTGCGACGGCCGCCAGTGGTCGCCACGCTCGCCGGCGCTCCTGCCGTCGCTTCTGCCGATGCCGAAGCCCGCCGCATCGGCCGATACGAGGTCATTGGCGAACTGGGGCGGGGCGCGATGGGTGCAGTCTACAAGGCTCGCGACCCGCAAATCGGCCGCACCGTCGCCGTCAAGATGATTGTGACCGGCAACCAGACCTCAGAAGAGCTGGAGGAGTACAAGCGCCGCTTCTTCCGCGAGGCGCAGACGGCCGGACAGATGTCCCACCCGGGCATCGTAACCATTTATGACGTTAACGAGGACGAAGACGGGCAGCCGTACCTGGTCATGGAGTTCATCGAGGGCGCAACTCTCGAAAAGCTCCTCGCCTCTGCAGGGCCCGGCCGGACCTCCGTGGCGCAGCCGCTCAGCGAATCGATCGACATTGCCATCCAGGTGGCCGACGCGCTCGACTACGCCCACCGCCGTAACGTGATTCACCGCGACATCAAGCCCGCGAACATCCTCGTGACCCCGGAGGGCAAGGCGAAGATCGCCGACTTCGGCATTGCCAAGATGGTGGGCACGCAGATGACCCATACCGGACTGCTCGTCGGGACCCCGGCCTTCATGTCCCCGGAGCAGATCACCGGCGGGCAGATCGACGCGCGCAGCGATATCTTTTCATTCGGAATTGTTCTCTACTGGATGTGTACGGGGACCAAGCCCTTCGCCGGTCAAGCCATTACGGAGGTCGCTTACAAAGTCGTTCACGCAACACCGACCCCCGTCCGGCAACTGAATGCCGATCTGCCTTATGAAATGGAAGTCATCATTGCGCGGTGCCTGGCGAAGAAGCCCGACGAACGGTATCAGCGTGGCCGCGACCTCGCGAACGACCTTGAAAACCTCAAGGCACGACAACGCGTCTCCGCTGCTCCCCTGCCGACGACTCCTGCCTCAACCGGCTAACTGCCCTGGAGGAAGATATGCGCGATCACGCGGACCATCATGACGCCGAACTCCTGCTACGCCTGTATGACCTCCGCCGCGAGGCGAAGTTGCGCCAGGCGCGTGAGTGGTTCCTCCGCGAATTCAAGGCCGATTCGCCCCAGGATCTGGTGAAGCGCTTTCCCCCGGGTTCCCAGGAACATGCCTTCTATCGTATGGTCGCCAGCTATTGGGAGATGGCCGCGTCGTTCGTCAACCACGGGCTGATTAATGAAGACCTCTTCTTCGAGAATACCAACGAGCTCTGGGTGGTCTGGCAGAAGATAAAGCACCTGGCACCTGAAACCCGCAAGAAGTTCGAGAATCCCCACGTTTGGAAGAATCTCGAGGTGGTCAGCGAGAAGTTCGAGAAGTGGTTCGAGCGCCGGGCTCCGCAGGGGATTGAGGCTCTTCGACGGGTGGTTGTCGAGGGATGGCGGGAAAAATAGAACCTCGGCCCGAGGAATTTCACCGCCCTTTTTGCCGGTGGCAGGGGCGCATGGTTCAATTCTCGTGGCGAGAAGTATCGCTTGGCTCTTGATGTCAGGGGAGTTCTAATCGCCCGTCAGGAGCCGGGCAAGAACATAGGAGATGGACAGTAGGAGAACGAGAAAGAGCAAGTAGAAGAGCGGGGTGATAATCAGGTCCAAGATTCTCAGAAAAATGTCGTCATCTGGATTCTTGGACATCGACTTTACCTTTTTCTGAGTGGTTTCTCCCCACGCATCACCAGCTAACGAACCTCCGGTCCCCAGATAAATCCGCAGCGGCCAGCGCGGTCTGATCAGGGGCTTTGCGCCCGCAAGGCTAGACTAACAGGGGACTGCCTCCGCCGCAATCGTCTCGCGCGCTCAATGTGAAGCCGGAAGGCGCCGTCCGAGAGGTTTCGTCCTTGGGGAGCACCCAGCTCTCGCGGCGGTCGACTTTCCTCTTCCGCAATCGGATGCGTATTCTTTTCAGGGCAAGAAAGAAGCGCAGGTCGGCGGCCCGATCGCCAGCGTCGGCCAGCGTCTGGTGCTCGCCGCCGCCCAGAAGATCATCGAACAATTTTTCGAGGAATTCTCACGCCACGTTCAGCTGGCTGACTCTCCTGTCTCGGATGTCCATCCTCCTGCCTGAGACGAGGCCCCGAAGGCGGCGGCTGGTCGTCTCGCCCCGCCTGCTCGGCGATTGGACTATAATGGTTATGAAGGGACCGACCCGATCTGATCGCGCGGGTAGCTGGAGGACATGACCATGGCTACTTTGCGAGAACTTCTTCACGGCCTGGTTCGTGAAGGTGAGCTGTACGAGAAGATGGACCGCGGCTTCGTGCGTTGTTTTGCCTGCGGGCACTGCTGCCGGATTCCGGACGGCCAGGAAGGCGTCTGCAAGGTCCGGTTCAACGAAGGTGGCAAGCTCTATATCCCCTGGGGATATGTGGGCGGAGCGCAGTGCGATCCGATTGAGAAAAAGCCGTTCTTCCACGCTTACCCCGGCGCGCTCGCTTACAGCTTCGGGATGCTAGGCTGCGACCTCCACTGTTCTTACTGCCAGAATTGGGTGACGTCGCAAGCGCTGCGTGATTCCTCGGCGATCTCGTCGCCCCTGCGCGTCTCGCCCAAAGAGATGGTGCAAGACGCGCTGCGCCAGGGCGGGAAAGTGCTGGTCAGCACGTACAACGAACCGCTCATTACCAGCGAGTGGGCGGTGGCGATTTTCAAGGAAGCGCGAGCAGCGGGATTGGTGACTGGGTTTGTCTCCAATGGCAACGGCACTCCGCAGGTGCTCGAATACTTGCAGCCGTGGGTGGACCTCTACAAAGTTGACTTGAAGAGTTTCGACGACCGGCACTACCGCCAGCTCGGCGGCCGCATGGAGCCTATTCTGCAGTCGATTCGCCGCTTGCATGAAATGGGCTTCTGGGTGGAGATCGTCACCCTCATCATTCCCGGCTTCAATGATTCCGATGAGGAACTGCGGCGACTGACGGAGTTTGTGGCGAGCGTCTCGCCCGACATACCGTGGCACGTGACGGCCTTTCACAAAGACTACAAGATGACGGACCCGGGGAACACTTCCCCCGAGACCCTCTTTCGCGCGGCCGAGATCGGCAAGCAGGCGGGCTTGCGATTCATCTATGCCGGCAACCTGCCCGGCCAAGTCGGCGACCTCGAAAACACGCGCTGCCCTGCGTGCGGTGAGTTGTTGGTCGAGCGGTGCGGTTACTACATCCTCAGTTATCGGCTCACCCCTGAGGGAGCCTGCCCCCAGTGCCACGCCCGCATTCCTGGGCGCTGGGCGAAGGAGTTCCAAGGTCAGATCGCCGACCATCCCTTTCTCCCCTTCCTCACGCGGCGGCCGAAACGAGTTCGCGTGAACAGTTGAAGGCCGGGGGCCGAAGGAGCTTCGGAAATCGCCCTTCGGTCTTCCGCGTCCCATCGAGCAGAGCGGGGGGCGTGTCTGCTACCGCGATCCAAAGAAAAAGTATCCAGGTCCGACGCGCATGTTGTGGATCAGTGCGGCAGGGGAGAGAGCCGCGATGAGGAATCCTCCCACTGTGTGGGCGAGAGCAAGCGGGTAGATGTTCCGGTGACGCGCGAAGACCTCGGCCAAAATGAAACCGCCGAACGTGGTCGCAACCATCAGGATGGGGTTGGGGATGTGCGCGCCGCCGAACATCAACGCGACGAGCAGCGAGGACAGATGACGGTTGCCGACGAGGCGGATCAGCCGATTGTGAAAATATGACTGGGCCACGTATTGCTGGAACAGACTCCACAGGCCGTAGCCCGCAAAGGAGGCCAGCGTCTTTATGCCGGGCGCTACCGGGACCAGCTTGCCGGATGCAAGACCGTAAATCGCGACAGCAACGAAGATAGTGGCCGCGAGTGGCAGTATACTCAGCGCGCTGGCGCGCAGCCCGCGAAGAGTCAATCCGAGGTCGCGCAGGGTGTCGCGGTGTGCGATGTGGCTGGCCAGCACGAGGGCGAGCAGAACCATCCAGGCACGCGGGTAGGTGAACTGCCAGCGCCAGATGTAGAGTAAAATGCCCGCATAAACGAACAGGACTTCGAGCGCTGTGGCAAGGCGCGTCCAAGCTCTGCGACTCGAAGCGACGACAACAGATTGCGAGGTCGGAGTGCTCATCAGATTGAGATTCATTTTACGGCAACGCGCCCGGTGGCGAACATGGGGGCGCCTTTCCACTCTTCTGGGGTTGATGGGGCTAGCACTTGCTGTAGGCCTTGCTGCGTCCGGCGTGCGCGGTGAAGATCAGGCGGCGACTGCCGGTTCTTCTGTGGATCGGCACGTGGTGATGATCTCGATCGACGGGCTTGGAGCAAGCTGGTATATTTCGCCGCCACCCAACCTGCGCGTTCCGCATCTTCGCCGGCTGATGGAGGAGGGAAGTTATGCCGAGGGCGTGGTGGGCGTGTATCCTTCGGTCACTTATCCCTCGCACACGACCCTCGTTACCGGCCGCCTGCCCGGGGAACACGGAGTTTTCACCAATCTCTCCTCGCGCCAAGCGGGGAAGAATTCCAACGACTGGTTCTGGTTTGCGAGCGCCATCCGGGTGCCGACGCTGTGGGACGTTCTTGGTGAGCGCGGGCTCACCACCGCCGCGGCCTTCTGGCCGGCCACAGCGGGCGCGCGAATCACCTGGAACGTCCCAGAGATCTGGGACCCGAAGAAGGGTATGGTCGGCGATCCTCTCTACGTCGCGAAATTCGCGACGCCGGGCTTGCTCTTCGAAGCCGCGTTGGAACTCGGCCCGCCCCGCCCCGGTGAGGATGACGACACGACGCGCGCGAAACTTGCTGCCTTCCTAATCCGCAAGCACAAGCCGAATCTCCTGCTGCTGCACTTGGCGGCGCTCGACGAGACGGAACACCGCCACGGGCCGGGAAGCGCCGAAGCCGCGGCAACGCTCGAGAAAACCGATGCTCACCTGGGCGAGATCCTCGACGCCATCCGCGCGGCCGGGCTCGCGGACTCGACGGACGTCGTTGTTGTCTCCGACCACGGATTCCTTTCGGTCGAGCGTGAGGTGAATCCTAACGTGCTTCTTGCCAAAGCCGGGCTGCTGCAGGTTGATGCGGGGGGCAACATTACCGGCGGAAAAGTCGCCACCGTGGCGAACGGCGGTTCGTTCTTCATTTACTGGCCTGAGTCTATGGATCTTGGCCGCGAAGTGGACGCGGCACTTGGACCGTTGCGCGGGGAGGGAGTTCTCTGGGGCGTGCTTACCCAGCAGGCGACGCGCGACCTGGGAGCGGAGCCGGCCATCCGATTGGCTCTCGAGGCCGCACCCGGGGTGGGGTTCGACGACCGGGCGAGCGGCGACGTCGTGCGCAAGCTGAGCTCAACGGCCGGCACGCACGGCTACCTGCCGTTCCGCGCCGGACTCGAGTCCGCGTTCATTGCCTGGGGACCCCACATCAATAGGGGAGTGAACCTGCACCGCGTCCGCATGACGGCGATTGCGCCGACGGTATTGCGGGCTCTCGGGATCGAGGAACCGAAACTGGGTTCAGACGAGCCGCACAAGGAAATCATCAAGTAGCGAGATCTGACTCCTCACGATGAGCGTTTTTGCTGCCGTAGATATCGGCTCGAACTCGGTGCGCCTCAAAATCGCCCGCGTCGTGCGGCACCGACTCCAGGCGATGCACGAGGACCGCGTGGTTACGCGTCTCGGCGAATCCGTCTTCAGGTTCGGCGTGCTCTCTCCCGAAGCGATCGATGCGACGGTCAACGTTCTCCGGCGGTTTCATCGCACGGTGCAGAAGCATGCCGTGGACCGCGTGCGCGTGGTGGCCACGAGCGCCTTGCGGGACGCGCGGAACGCCGCCGCGTTCGTCGCCTGGGTGCGCTCGGCCACGGGGTGGAAAGTCGAGACCGTATCCGGCCTGGAAGAAGGCCGCCTGATCCACCTCGGCCTGCTGACCCATTCCAACCTGGCGGCCTCCAAGATGTTGCTTGTGGACCTGGGCGGTGGCAGTTGCGAAATGACGATTTCCGACCGCGGTCATATCCGCAACATGGTCAGCCTGCCGCTCGGCGCCGTGCGGCTGACCGAGCAGTTCCTGCCCCACGATCCTCCCCGGCCCGTCGAAGTGCAACGGCTGCGCAAAGACATCGGCGAAGAAATCGACGCGGTCCGCCGGCGCATTTTGGCGGCGCGGGTAACCCTGATGGTTGCCACCTCGGGCACGGCTGCAGCGCTGGCCGGCGCGGCGCGCGCCGTCGATCCCCGCAGTCGCGGTCTGAAGGGAGGGCCGATTTCAAGCGCGGTGGTGGCGCGCCTTGCCGACCGGCTTGCGCGCTTGGACATCAAAGCGCGGGCGAGACTTCCAGGGATCGGACCGCGCCGTGCCGAAATCGTCGTCGCCGGGGCGTTTGTTTTTGCCGAGTTGATGGAGCGATGCGCGTTGCCGAGATTCCGCTATTCGCCCCTCGGCCTGCGCGACGGAATCCTGGCCCAGATGCTGGCGGAGCACGACCGGGCGACTGCGCCCCGGCGCAGAATCGAGGAAGAGCGGCAGGACGCGATCCTGGCAATGTGCCGGCAATACCGGGTGGACCTCAAGGCGGCGGAAAATGTGCGGCGGATCGCCCTCCAGCTTTTCTGCGATCTGCGCCGGGTTCACAACCTGCCGGCGGAATACGAGGGTTGGCTCTCGGCGGCTGCGACCTTGCACGATGTCGGAAGTTACATCAACCGCAACGGACGCCACCGCCACACGCATTATCTGATCTCGAGTTCCGAACTATTCGGCTTCACGCCGGAAGAGCGCCAGGTGATTGCCTCCGTCGCGCGCTATCTTGGCAAGTCGCGCCCTAACCCGGTCGACGCGCCGCTGAAAGCTCTCGCCAACCCCGATCAGGAGCACGTCCCCCGGGCCGTCGCGCTGCTGAGACTCGCGAAGGCCATGAATCCCGGTCATGGCGGTCGGGTCGCGAGCGTCCGCGCCACAATGGATCGGGACCGAGTGCTGCTGAAGCTGTCCGGCCGCGTGGACGCGGACCTCGAAGTGTGGATGGTGCAGAAGGAAAGGGGATTCTTCCGCGAGGTCTTTGGCCGCGAGCTGGTTGCAGAACTCGTTTGATTTTTGTCGGGCTTTGACCGCCGGCCGCGCACTGGGCCGTCGCTAGGTTGAGCCGAGAAGCTGTCTCACCAGCTGTTCCACGTCTTCCTGGGCTAGATCAGAAGGCTCGAAGTAGCTTTCCCATGCCACGTCGGGAAATCCCTGACGGGTCAGCCGCGCGGGCAATTGCTCGCGCACAAGCCCCGGCAAATCCACAGGCAGATCGCAGAGGATCTGGAAGATCGCCTGGTGGAGCGGCTGACGCCAGCGGTAGGCGCGAAGTGCTGCCCTCACCTCGCGAGCGAGACTGCCCACTCCACTCCCCTGACAGAGAAGGCGCAACACCTGCCGTTCTATTTCGATGGAAGGGTGGTCATTCGCATGGGGCATAGGGCCGCAGAGCCTATCGCGACGCGGAGTAGTAGGACCACTCGCTGGCCCAGGTCGCCACGCGCAGCCAGTATCGGCCGAACATCACTGCCTGCTGCCCGACGAAGAGCAAGGCCACAGCCAGCGGCTCGCGGTAGCGGGCCAAGCCCTGTGCTGCCTCCGATCCGTTGATGAGCGACCAAGGGACCACCAACCAGTAGAGCCCCAGCAGCGCCAGGCTGGCGAGCGTCGGCAGGGCATAGACCGCGGCAGCTTTTCGCAGGCGGCTGAGCGCGAAGCCCAGCGAGGAGAGGAAGGCCTCCACGGCGCTTGCTCCATCCTCGCGCACGAGCTTGACTCTCGCATAATCCATGACCAGGTTGACGAGCCCCAGTCCGAGGAGCAACACCAAACTCGCGCCCAGCCGCAGAGCAAACACTGTGCGGTCGCTCTGCCAATCGTACGTTCGGTCCTCAATAAGATTCATCAGGCCCTGGCGGAATATGCGGAACACAATCCAGTAACAGACCAGACCCAGGACGAGCAGGCGGATCAGCCGCCAGGCATACCGGCCTGTGTCTTGAAAGAAGGCGCGCAGAGAGAAGGTGGAAGCGGGTTGGAGGAATCGGCCGAGAACGCCGCCGGCGAGTACAGTATTGATCGGGATGGACAGTAGGCCGACGAGCAAAATGAAACTCGCATAGCGGTCGAGCGAGCCCGGGCTGTTGTGCGAGAAATCGAAGAACCAATCGAGCGAAAACCCTGAGGCGAGCTGCTGGCCCATCAGGCTGTCGCCGGTGAATCGCAGGATGCCGCGGTAAATCGGAAACGCGGCGATCACGGCAAGTCCGAGGTTGATGAGATACAGCACCCAAATCGCGGCACGCGTACGACGCGCGAGGCTGAAACCTTGTTTGAGCGCAGTTCCGGGATTCATTGGCATCCTCCAGCTCGCAGCCACCTCAGCCATTCCACCATCGCTCATCTCTGACCTCGGCGCATTCGCCGCGCGAGCCCCATCAACGTTCAGCTAAAGAAGCTTGCCGCCAGGAAAAGGTTCTCGAGCCAGAAGATCCAGCGCACGTACCACTTCGCGGCGGCGCGATTGTCCTGCTTGGCCGTCCGGCTGTTGTTCGTGAAGTTCGCATCGAGGGCGAGTTTTCCCTCGGGATCGGCCTCCGCAGAAGCGACCGGCTTGTCGAAGACGAATTTGGTCCACCGGTACTGCCCGTCCCAATGTCGGCGCGCGATCCCGCC
>JAIQGB010000492.1 GCA_020072905.1 Terriglobia bacterium
CTGCCCGTAGACCAGCGCGCCATCGCGGCCGAGCGTCATGCCGGGGGCGCGGATGCCATACTCGATGGCCATGTATTCCAGGACGCGGAAGGGGTCATCCTGACCTGTCACGGCGGGCAGGAAATTGGCGGAGGCGATCAGGTAGTCGATGTAAGGGAAGAGCCGCTCGACATTCTTGTACACGGTATCCAGGTCCGCGGTCACCGGGATCCCCGCTTGGCGCGCCCAGCGCGCCGCCTGCAAGGCCGCCTCAACGTCGCAGCCGTCAATGTGGAGGAGGCGGGCGGAACAGATGGCTTCCTTCGGGACCTCGGAGGGCTTCACGGCTAGGCGCGGATCGCGGTCCCAAAAAACCGTCCGCTCGCCCGTCTTCCGGTCGACGATGATGTGGCCAAGCTGATTGGGAGTGCCGCGCGCCACGCGGACATGGCGGATATCCAATCCCTCCCGGCGGAGGCTGGCGAGCTGGATCTTTCCACCTTCATCGTCGCCCACCTTGCCGATGTATCGAGCGCGCAGGCCCAGGCGCCGGCAGGTGACGAGTGCTGTGGCAACTTGCCCGCCCGCCTGTCGGGTCAGCGAGGCGATTCGCTCCTTCCCCCCCAAGGCAGGGAACTCCCGAACCTCCAGGACCGTGTCCGTGGCGTTCAGTCCTAGGCCAACGACATCGACTCGTTTGCTGGGCAATGTCCTCGTCCTCCGCGCAGGCGGGAAGGGAATTTAACGCGACGCCGGACTTCCTGCAACAGCTTTGTCTGGTTGGGAGTCTGTCCCAAGCAACCAGCCCTTCAGTCGGACGTCTGGGGGCAGGGCACTTGGGGATGGGAGGTCAGGCTGCCCAGCCTTCCACAGGCACGTCTGATAATAATTGGGAGGGGCCCCAGTTGTTAACATAATCTGTTTTCCACAAAACGGCGTCTTTTTCCAACAGGTTGCTCGGGCGGGCCAGGCAAACTCTGGTCCGGAATACCAAGAGAAAGGCGCCGGTGGGAGGCGGGAATCCCTGAATGCATACGCCGCGAGGGCGGGCCGGCAGTTGGGATTCCTCGCCACGCTCCGAATACGAAGCGGCGCGGACCGAGCGCCAGGGCCGTGCGCGAACTTGACGCCGCAGGGTCGCGGCAGTGTGCTCATGCAAGCGCGGGAAGGAGGGACCTGGGATTCTGTGCGGCGTGTCGATGACTGCCCGCACGCGTCTCCGCTCACATCGGAGCACAGCGGACTTCTTTTCCCTTCCCGCGCGGCGAGGCTTGTGTTAACTTTTTTGATTTGTCGGCGCGTCGACATTGGCGATGCCTCTGCGCGAAACAGAAGCGGTTGTCCTGCGGACCTACCGCCTGGGAGAAGCTGACAAGATCGCGTCGCTTTTCACCCGGCAATTGGGACGGCTGCGGGCCGTGGCGGCGGGGGCGCAGCGGCCCAAGAGCCGCTACGGCGGCACGCTCGAGCCTTTGAGCTATCTCCGCCTGTGGATTTTCGAGCGCGAGAACCGCGACCTACTGCGCATCAATTCCGTCGAATTGATCGAGTCCTTCTTCGACATGCAGAAGGATTACCGGGTGCAGGTCGCAGCGCAGTTTGTGGCGGAAGTCGCGGACCGCTTCCTGCCCGAACGCGAGGCCAATGACCGCGCGTTCCGGCTGCTGCTGGCCGTCCTGCGCGCCATGAAGCGCTCGGGTGAAATCAACCGGCCCCTGGTCTATTTCGATTATTGGCTGCTGCGCCTGGGGGGGTTCCTGCCGGTCTTCGAGCGCTGTGCTTCCTGCGGCCGAGCCCTGGAAAGTGGGCCGGCCTATTATGCCGCGGGCGCCGAAGGCATCCTGTGCGGGGATTGCCGGCCGCCACAGGCGGTGCAGTTTGGTTCGCGCGAGGCACTGGCCGGCATTGCCGCGCATTGCCAGGCGACTCTCGACCGCTGGCTGGGGGAAGAGAAGCCCCCCGGGAATCTGCCAGAGGCGCGACACTTCTTCGAGGGGCTGATCGAGGCGCACCTCGAAAAGAAGCTGGTGACTCGGACGATGCTCGACGAAGTCTAGGCGCTGTCCGTCGAACGCGGTGAGTTGTTGGCTTAGGCTGGACAGCGGGGCATCGCGAAGCAAAGAGAACGAACAACCAACAACTGATAGTTCTTCATTATGCGGAAATTCAAGAAAATCCTTAAATCTACGACCTCAAGTAAGGGTTTAAGTTTCCAGAACATGTGTTTGCGTCTTAGCGAGTTCTGGGCGGGGCAGGGCTGTGTTGTTGCCTTGCCCTACGACCTGGAAGTTGGCGCAGGGACAATGACCCCCGAGACCTTCCTGCGCGTGCTGGGTCCCGAACCCTGGCGAGTGGCTTATCTCCAGCCCTCGCGCCGCCCCGCCGATGGGCGCTACGGAGAGAACCCCCACCGCCTCATCAAGCACACCCAGATGCAGGTTATCCTCAAGCCCCCTCCGCGCGATACCCAGGACGTTTACCTCGCGAGCCTCAACAATCTGGGCATCGACCTGCGCCACCACGATA
>JAIQGB010000493.1 GCA_020072905.1 Terriglobia bacterium
GCCGGGCCGCGGCGGCGACAGCGGCTTGTACTTGGCGCGAGTTTCCGGGTTGTCTTCGACCGCCAGCGCTTCCTTCCAGTTTTCCCAGTCGCGGTTTTCGATGAGGATGGCAATCGGCGAGCCGATCGTGTGGCCGTGACGCACGCCGGAAAGGAACTGCGCGGTATCCGACTCAATCTTCATTCGCCCGCCGCGCCCGTAGCCGCCCTGCCGGCGCTTCAATTCGCGATTCACGTATGCAGAATCCACCGGCAGGCCCGCCGGCAGGCCCGAAAGGAAAGCCAGCAGCCCTTGTCCGTGAGATTCGCCGGCGGTGGAGAAGCGCAGCACAAAGCCTCTCGATGGGGCTCAACGGTGAATATCTAAACGGACAATTCTAACGGAATCTTGCGCACAGGTCAAAAATCCGCCTCTAAAATCCGCACCTGTCTCCGGCGACCCATCCCTGGCACAGATAGTCAACACGGCCGTGCCGATTGTCTCCCCATAACGCCTCGCCTGGACTATAATGCCCCCTCGCGGGGGAACGCCTTGCGCTACCTCATTCTGAGCGACATCCATTCCAACCTGGAAGCGCTGGAAAAGTGCCTGGAACTGGCGGAGGGCAAGTTCGACGAAACGCTCTGCCTGGGCGATCTGGTGGGCTACGGGCCCGATCCGAACGCCGTCATCGAACGCGTTCGCAGCCTGGCCAAGGTGATCATCCGGGGCAATCACGACAAGGCGTGCTCCGGCCTGAGCGACGCCGCCGAGTTCAATCCGCTGGCTCGCCTCGCCACGGAATGGACACGGCAGCGGCTCACTCCGGAGCATATCGGCTTCCTCCGCAGCCTGCCCCAGGGCCCCTTGGTCTTCGACGGGTTCCAGATGGTTCACGGCGCCCCAATTGACGAGGACGAATACGTCCTGGGACCGGGCCAAGCGCTCCCCGCCCTGCGCAACCTGACCACCCAGGCCGTCTTCTTCGGCCACACGCACTACCAAGGCGGCTTCCTGCTCACCCCCAAGGGCCGCTTCCAATCCATCCGTTGCCAGGGAAAGCCCGACGGCCTGACGTACGAGTTGGCCTTCGAGGAAGACGGGCGCTACCTCATCAATCCCGGTTCGGTGGGCCAGCCACGTGACGGAGACTGGCGCGCCGCTTTTTGCCATCTTCAGTACGGACCCGCCTCAGGTCGAGTACTATCGCACTCCATACGACCTGCCGGCGACGCAGAAGAAAATGCGGGCCGCGGGCCTTCCCGATGCGCTCATCCGGCGGCTGGAACTCGGCCGATAAACCCCCGCCGTTTCCTCCAACGCAACAATATCGAAAAACTCCCCGCTTCAAAACTGGACTGATTGGACGGTGACGGTGGGTGCTGCCTGATTCCACTCCGCGGGCAGGTGATCAAAAGCGACCTGAAAGTCGCGCGCCTGCGCACGGCCCGGTCGCCACGGTTGGCGACTCGGCCGTCAAGGTAGACGACTGTGTGGCCGAGGAAATTCTCTGCCGCGCTCATGCGTGCGTCGGAAATGACGATTTGCGCAAGATAGGCTTTCTGGTCCGCGTCGAGGGCGGGCACGGAAGGCCTCTCCGAGCGCGGCCTGGTGACGAGGACCAGCGCACCGACTACCACCACTAGCGCCGCCGCGGCAGTCAGGATGTAGATGGTCGTTGGTCGCTCGTTAGCCACAGGACACATCGAAGCTGGAAATTGGAAAATCGAAACTGGAAATTAGAAATTCGAAACTGGAAACTCGAAACTGGGAAATCGACTGTCTCAACCGGATACGTCAGATGGGCAATTCTCGAGTTTCCATTTCCTAATTTCGATTTTCGAGTTTCTAGTTTCTATTTTCCAGTTTCAAGTTCCTGCCACGGTCAACCCGCCGACAAGCAGGGTTGGCGCGGCCAGCGCGCTGCGAAACTCCAGGTCCGACCCGAGGGCTTCGATGCCCTTCAGCATCTCCGGAAGCTTGCCGGCGATCGTCACTTCTTCGACGGGATAGGTTAGCTCGCCGTTTTCGATCCACAGCCCGGATGCGCCGCGCGAGTAGTCGCCGGTCACGATGTTGACCCCGAATCCAATTAAGTCCGTCACGTAGAAGCCGTTTTTCACGGACCGGATGATCTCCTCCGGAGAATCCTGCCCGGCGGCGAGATAGAAATTCTTCGGCCCCACGGATGGAGGCCCGGCCACGCCACGTGAGGCGTTCCCGGTCGTCTTCAGGTCGAGCTTCCGCGCCGTATAGGAGTTCAGCAGGTAACTCCGCAACACGCCCTTCTCAATGACCGGCGTGACGGACGCGGGCACACCTTCGTCGTCAAAGGGGCGCGACCCGAAGCCTCCCGGACGCAGACCGTCATCCAGGACCGTGATGTTCTCGCCTGCGACGGACTGGCCGAGCTTCCCGGCCAGAAAAGACGCGCTGCGATAGATGGCGTCGCCGCGAACCGCTTCGAAGATGTTGCCCCCCAGCGAACGCGCCGTCTCCGGGTCGAAGACCACGGGAACACGGCAGGTGGAAACCTTTCGGGCGTGCAGCTTGCGCAGCGCACGCTCGGCCGCCTTGCGGCCTACCGCTTCCGGCTCCTCAAGCGCCGCGGCGCGGCGCGCCACCGAATACCAGTAGTCACGCTGCATACCGCCATTCTGCGCGATGGGAGCGACCGACACGGCGCAATAGGACGTCCGGTAGCTGCCCACGAAACCCAGCGAGTTGGCGTAGGCTTTCGTCCCCCAGCTCGCCTCGAACCAGGCGCCTTCGCTGTTGCGAATTCGGGGATCGGCGCTGAGCGCCGCCTCTTCGGCGCGGCGGGCGAATTGGATGCGCTCGTCGGTGGTAAGTTCGGCAACGTCGGGCGAGAAGATGGCGAGATCGCCTTCGTAGCGACCCAGCAGTTCGGCGGGCGCGAGGCCGCTCGCCGGATCCTCGGAAGTCACCTTCGCCATCGCCACCGTGCGCTCGACGAGTCGGGCGAGCGAGGCTGCGGAGAAGTCGCTCGAAAACGAGGTCGCACTGCGCGAGCCCACCAGCACCCGCAAACCTAGCGCCTTCGACGCCGCCTCTTTCAGGCTCTCAATCTTCCCCAGGCGCAGCACCGTCGAAAACTCATCGGCCTCGCGGACGACGACATCGGCCGCGGACGCTCCGGCGCGCATGGCCCGTCCGACTAATTCCGCTGCGATTTGCTCGAGCTGCTTCTCCGCCATGTCAAGACCAGTGACGAGTGCCGGGATTGAGCGATTGAGTGATTGAGTGATTGAATCCCCTGGCTAGGTGCAGCCAGTTTCGCACTCGCTGTTGATTCTGACTCCTGACTTCTGCCTTCTGAATTCCGAATTCTGCTTGTCACTTGTCACTTGTCATTGAAAGGATTGCGCGCCGCGCGGCGCTGTCCCGCCAACGGTCAATCGGCTCACCTTGATGGTCGGGATGCCGACGCCCACCGGCACGCTCTGCCCATCCTTGCCGCAGGTGCCGATCCCGGGGTCGAGCCGCAGGTCGTTGCCCACGGCGGTAACGCGGGTGAGCACGGTTGGTCCGTCGCCAATGAGCGTCGCGCCTTTGACGGGCGCGGTCACCTTGCCGTCTTCGATCAAATAGGCTTCGGACGCCGAGAAGACGAACTTGCCGTTGGTGATGTCCACTTGCCCGCCGCCGAAATAGACCGCGTAAAGCCCGCGCTTCACCGAGCGGATGATGTCCTCAGGAGCGTCCGTCCCCGCCAGCATGTAAGTGTTCGTCATGCGCGGCATGGGGATGTGCTCGTAATTCTCCCGCCGCCGAGCCGCGGCGGCTGGGAATCGTGCCATCGTCCACCACCGTGCAGAGTTCGGAGGCCACGCGCTGCCCGAGGCGACCGCTGAAAGCCGAGATGCCTTTGCGATTGAAATCCGCCTCCAGGCCGTGCCCCACGGCTTCATGGAGCAGAATTCCCGGCCAGCCGGGGCCGAGCACCACCTCCATCTCGCCCGCCGGGGCGTCACGGGCGCCGAGTTGCACGATCGCCTGACGGGCCGCTTCGCGCGCGAAAAACTCCGGTGACTTCTCGCCTTGGAAGAATTCCAGCCCCACCCGGCCACCACCGCCACTCGAGCCCGATTGCAGATTGCCGTTATCCTGCGCGATGGTGAAGACGCCAAAGCGCACCATCGGCTGGAGGTCCGTCACCACGCGGCCATCAGAACCGGCGACGAGCACGTGACGCATTTGGTCGCCGTACGTGGCGCGCACCTGGCGAATGCGCGGGTCGTAAGCACGCGCCGCGCGGTCACCGCGAAGCACGAGCTCGAGCTTCTCCGCCAACTCACGGTCGGTGGAGGGATGGGGGACGGCGTAGAAATTGTGCGGCGTCTCGACCGTGCTCAGCCCCACCGTCGAGACGCGCGCCGGGCCGCTGGCGATGCGCGCCGCAATCCGCGCCGCCTTCAAAATGCGCTCCGGGCTCAGATCGTCCGAGTAGGCGTAACCCGTCTGCTCGCCCGCCACGACGCGCACGCCACAGCCCATCGAGATTCCCTCGGTGGCGCTCTTCACCAGCGACACGATGCTGACGCAGCGCACTCGGCAGGGTCACACGCAGGAGTCGTCGCTCAAAACTCCACGCTAGCATACGGTCATTGGGGTGTCAATTTTGCGGCCCTGGCTTCGCGGCTGGGCGACCAACCCCGGCCGCTCCGCGCGCGTCTAAGAGAAGTGCGTCCGGGTGTGTGGGAGAGAAGGCACATGGGGTGTTGCCGGCTCCTAAAGGGAGGTGTTCCATGAGACTGAGAGTGTTGGTAATCCTTTTGGCCACGGTTGCCTTTTTCTGGGTAGCTCAGGATGCCCGCGCCGGAGCCATCCGGTACGCGGGAAAACAAATCGGCAAGGGGACCGTCGCCGTCGCCCAGACGACGTCCGACGCCGCGCAGGCCGCGGGCGGAGGTGTCGCCACGGCCGGCAAGGCCACGGGCGGCGCTTTGAAGACTGGCGCGGTTGCGGTCGGCAAGGGCGCGAAAGCTACGCCCGGAGTTATCGCTCAAGGAACGGCTTCGGTTGCTAAGGGCGCAGCTTCGGCCGCCAAAGGCCTCGCCAAAGCGATCTGGTAAGAACCCTGCCGAAATCCCATTCGCGATGGAAAGACGGCGGGGGGCTTCCCTCCCGCCGTCGTCTCGGCCGTCCGAGTCCGTGGTTCCGGCCTCGCTCACCTCATCGCGATGTGGGCGCGACGTTCCAGCCGTCAACCTCGATGACCGGTTGAGCTCCCTGCAGGTCCTCGTGCCGGTACGACGCGGTCACCTGTTTCTTTTCACCCGGCAGCAGCGTGAAATAGTTGTCTTCCCAGAAAATGGGCAGAACTTCCTCGCCGCCCTTGCCATTGCCAATCCGTAGGTGCACGAAGAACGCCAGGTGCGGCCCCGGATTCGTCACAGCAATGTGGTAGACGTCTTCCTCGCCGCGGTGCTCGATGCGGCTGGCCACCTTCAGCTCGACCTGGGGAAGCGTCTGGAGCGCGGTGAAGTCGGCGAAGGATTTGGTCGGTGTGTAGTACCAGGTTGACTTCTCCCAGTCCGGGACCTCGGATTGAGTAGAGAGCCAGTAGAAATTGGAACTCGCCAGCTTGCCCGTCGAATCCGCGAGCTTCAAGTAAACGAAATAGGTTTTAGTGAGCCCTTCGATTTCCGGGATCGTAAAGAGCCGCGTGGTGCTGTCGGCGGCCACGTCGACGGTCTTCTCCTGCGAGAATTTCTGCGTCATGTCGAGGTTGTAGACCTTGGCCGTCGCCCGCAGCCGTTCGAAGGGATGATAGAACGAATTGACGATGACGATCGAACGGTCGTCATACGAGTATTGGATGTGGAGCGGCTCGCAGGCCTTCTTGGTACCGAAGTACCCGCCGGCGGGCTGCAAGTAGTAGTCGTAGAGGTGCCAGATGACCGACGGCCAAGCGTTGTTGAGCATCCATTGGATCACGCCGGTCGCGGTGTACTTGTTTCGGCCCCAGGCCTCGAACATGGCGCGCTCGCCCTCGTAAGTCAGAACCTGGGATTTCCTCAGGAAGTCGTCGAGGCTCGTGGCGGGCCCAAAGCGGGCATTGAGCGCCTCGGCAAAGACTTTGATGGTCCGAAAGGCGCCGCCGCCAGCGTGGAAGTTCCAGAAGTCGTCGATCGGCCAGAGGTGGTCAGGGGGCAGGAATTTGCGCAGGCTCTCAATGGGCGGAGGGGCCGGCCCGGGGCTGGTCTCGGTGTTGTATCCGAAGGCGCCGCCGTGCGAGGCATCCGTCAGCCAGTAGGAAGGGGCAACATACTCATAAGGTCCCGTCATTTTCAGCCCCGTGTTTCCCGTCACGGTTGTAGGCTTTTGCGTGGCGGAAGACTGATACGGGTTGGGCCACTGGTAATCCTTGAGAATCTGGATATACGTCTCCTCCACCTTCGGCGGCGGCGGTCCGTCGCTGCCGTTCAGCCAGTCGAAGAGGCAGGCATGGCTGCGCAGGCGGCGAATCTGGTCCTTCAGCGATTCCGCCGAGATCGTGTAGTCCTCCTCCTTCCAGTTCTTCCATCTCTCCCAGTGATGGCAGCGACACCATCCGGCCTGGTTCAGGACCCCAAGTCGGTCGGCAAGATCGTAGAAGTGCTCGTCTTCGAGTTTGCCCTCCAGACGGACGGTATTGAGGTTCATGTCCAAGACGTAGCGGAGCTCGGTCTCCTGGCGAGCCGGATCTTCACGCAGAAACATGTCCGGCGCCCAGCCCGCGCCGCGAATGAGGATGTTCTTGCCGTTGATTTTGAAGACGCGGTAACCTTTCAAAGCCTATCGGCAAGATCTCTCACAGTTCATCAGTCTATTGAACGACAGGTACTGCGTTCAGGAAATCAATAAAGAGGCCATACGAATCTTCGTTCGCTCACTGTTTGTTGCCAAACT
>JAIQGB010000091.1 GCA_020072905.1 Terriglobia bacterium
CTGGTCGCGGTAGGCCTCGACGGAGGTCGCGCCGTGGCGCTTTGACAGGCGCGTGCGGTCCGGCCCGAGAATGAGCGGAAGATGCGCGAAGACCGGCGCCGGCGCGCCCAGCGCCTGGTACATCAGGACCTGCTTCGGCGTGTTCGAGAGGTGGTCTGCGCCGCGCACGACGTGCGTCACACGCATGTCCAGGTCATCGGCCACCACGCCGAGATGGTAGGTGGGGTTTCCGTCCGAGCGCAGCAGAACAAAGTCCTCGATATCGTTGTTTTCGATCTCGATTGTCCCGAAGACCTGGTCCTCGAAACGGGTCTTGCCAGTATCGGGAACTCGAAAGCGAATGGCGAACGGCTCGCCAGCCGTCCGCCGGCCCGCGGCTTGGCCTTCGGGGAGATTGCGGCAGGTGCCGTCGTATTTCCACGGCCGGCGTTCCGCCTCCGCCTTGGCGCGTTTGCCTTGAAGCTCTTCCACCGAGCAGAAACAAGGGTAGGCGTGGCCTGCCCGCTCGAGTTCCGCCGCCATCGCTGGGTAGCGGTCGAGGCGCTCCGATTGATGGAACGGCCCTTCGTCCCAGGTGAGCCCCAGCCATTCCATGCTGCGCAAAATGGCGGTGGTCAATTCGGGTTTCGAGCGGTCCACGTCCGTGTCTTCAATGCGCAGGATGAAGACGCCACCGTGATGCCTCGCAAAGATCCAGTTGTAGAGCGCTGTGCGCGCGCCACCCACGTGCAGGTAACCCGTAGGCGAGGGAGCAAAGCGGACGCGTATCCCGTTCATGAGTTCGAAGGTCCCCAACTTGCCGGCCGCTCTTCTGCGGCCCTGTGTTGAGACGCCAGGCAACCATGCTATGCGATTTCCTCCGGCAAGGCAAAGAAGCGCCGCGCGTCGTTTCCCAGCTTGAACCGGGGGATCAAAAGTGAAACCGGTAGCGAACCTCCACGCTGAGTTGGCGCGGGTTGACGAAATGCGTGCCGCCGAACGTGTTGCTGTTATCCAGGAGATAGCGGCGGTTCGTCAAATTCAGAGCCTGCACCTGCGCCGACCACTTCTCCCCGAAGGACTTCCCGAGCGCCAAATCGGCGGTGGTGTGCGAGGGCAGATGGGCTGGGCCGTCGCCATCGAGGAATCCTGACCCGTAGGCGACGCTGCTCGAGACCCAAGTGCGCAGAGGAAGGTCCAACACCACACCGGCACTCAGCGTGTGGCGCTGATCGTGGTCGAGAAAGTAGGAGCCGCCGCTTTCCGGAGGCGCGAAATCCGTCAGGCCGCCGCTCACCCCACCTTGGCCTTCGACGGTTTGGCGAGCATAGGCCACGTGCGCTTGGGCGCGCCCCAGGAGCCTCGGCGAGCGCAGCGTCGCTTCCCAACCGCGGATGCGTGCCCTCTGGATCGTTAGGGGAAAGAAGATGTTGGAATTGCCGAGAGCGTCGTGATCGAAGAAATTCCTCGCCGCGGTGCGGAAGTTCGAGACGTCAATAACCCAGCCATGCGCGGGGACGGTGAGACCGAATTCATGCTGCTCGTCCCGCTCGCCGCGCAGGGGCAGGAATCCGAAACCCTGGGAGAGCGCCAGCTCCGTCAACGGGCCGGAAACCGTGGAAAGAGGGGGCGCTTGGTAGTAGCGCCCGTAAAAAGCCCGCAGCATCCAGCCGACCTTCGGGACGCGCAGCGTGGCGCCGAGACGCGGATCAGCGGCAGTCTCCGCGAGCGATCCCGAGAAGCGCGTAAGCCGCAAGCCGCCGCTCAGGGTGAGCCAGGGCGTGAACTTGTACTGGTCCTCGAGGAAAAGAGCTTCGCGGTTTCCCCAGAGATTCAGACGCTGATCGAGGGCGAGCCCGCTGCCGTCCGCAGCCGTCAGTCCAAACAGGTTGCTCTCGCGCGCAGCGTATCCTGAAACGCCGAGGCGAACATTATACTTCCCCCTGACTGCGGAAAACGTCGTTTCGAGACCAACGTACTGCGAGGAGCGATCGTTCCGTGGGATCAGTGGCGTGTCGCCCGGCCCCCCGGCGTAGTCCGCGCGATTGAAGTGGTAGAAGGGTGAGACGGTCAGAAGGAGTCCGGGCCCGGCGGTGTGGACCCAGGAAAAGTTGACGAAGGCATCGCGCTCGCGATCGAGATCGCGAATGCCGGAATCCTGCTCCTCCGGCGTGTTGGGAATCTGGTAGTGATCCCTCCGCGCGGAGGTGACGAGACGGATCTGGTCCGCCGGCGTAGCGTTGAAGATCAGAGAGGCGAATCCGCCGAAGCCGCTGGCGAGATCGTGCAGCACGTTCGGCACGGGAGTTTCCAAGCCCAAATCCGAGCGGTTGGCGTTGAGGCTCGTATAGTAGGCGAAGCGCTCGGTGTGGCTGCCGAAGCTGATCTGATCGTTGGTCGTGTTGAAGTTCCCGTAGCTCGTCACCAACTCCGCCTCGCGGTTTCGCTCAAAGCCGGAGCGCGTCACCACGTTGAGGACCCCGTAAGCGCGGTCGCCGTACTCGGCCGAGTAACCACCCCGCTGGATCTCGAGGGTGTCGATATCTTTGGGGTCAAACTGCGGGCCGACGTTTGAGGCGATCTCGTTGTTGGGCACCGGGACACCGTCGATCATCCAAGTCACCTGGTGCCCACCGCGAAGGTGGAGCTGATTGTGGACGACGTACGCGCCGGGGACGAAATCCGTGATCATCGCCAGGCTGTTGGTCTGGCTCGCTCCGGGGGTGCGCGCGATCTGCCGCCGGCTGACCGTGCTCACTGAGGTGGCGGATTCCAGCGCCACCGCCTCCGGCACCTCCTCCACCTGAACGGATTGCCGGAGCGTAGCAACTCGGAGAGGAAAGTGAAGAATCGGGGCGCTATTCGAGCCCACCGTGATCGGCGCCTCGATGGACTCAAAGCCCGTTGCGGAGATGGCCACCGTATAGGTGCCCAGCGGAACCGCGTTGAACTCGAATTCGCCTTGCGCATTGCTCTCCGCCGTCCTCGACCAGTCGGAGGTCGCGGCGTGAAGGGTGACGCTGGCGTGCTGGACCGGTCGGTGTTGAGGATCGTGAACAATCCCCCGCACATTGCTGAAGATCGTCGCGAAGCCCGCCGCAGACGCGACGACAATGGTGAGTCCGACGAGAAAGGCTCTCTGCCTCACAAAAACCCCCAGAGGGAAAGGTACCGGCCTGTGCCCCGGCGGAGCCGCGGAGCGCTGTTGCTTGTGGGATGAAGCCTGACCGCAGGCCCCCAGATCGAGGGGGCACGCACCGGTTTCGATGCAGAATGAGGGTTCAGGCGATGAGGCGCGGCGGCGGGTCTGGAGGGCGTGACGAAAACCAGGGGAGGTTCAGCGAGCAAGGCGCGCTGGCAAGCTTGCGCGACGGAAGCAGGTGTTGCAGCCGATGCTCCACAGGGACGAAAACCAGGTTGCCAAATTGCCTCCCGGCGAAAGCATCGCTGGATTCAAGCAGGCATTTCCCGCCACTGGCCATGGCGCACATCGGAGCATGGCCCGTGCTGTGGACATGGCCTGGGCAGGTGCACGCGGCGGGTGGGCAGGCGCAGGACTCGAGCGGCGCCCCCTTTGTTGCCCAGCGCAGGGACGGCGCGAGGAACGACATCGCGAGAAGAATGGCGAGAAGGAAACGCATTTGGATTTGCCGGTCTCTCAGCCCTGCGGCCAGTAGAATCCCATTTTAACTGAAGCGCACGCATGGGGCAACATTTTGCGATGGACATTTTGCGACGGGCCGTCGCAGCCGTGCGCGAGAAATGCCGGAAGCGAAAGCCCCTGGCGGCAGACTAGGAGGAGCCTGCCGCCAGGGGTGACAGCGCCACGACGCGTTTGGAGGGGGTTTAGGAATGGCGCTGTTCCAGATGCACTCGCCTGTATCTCTATTCGGCGGTTGCGCGATGCGACTTGAAGGGTTTTGAGAGGACCCCCTCTCGCCCTGCTGGGACGGCACGCGCTCGAGGCATTGCTGCGCGCCGCGCGGAGGGGTGCCCGCGATGTGTCAACGGGCCTGCCTGAACGGAGCGCGGAAGCTGTGTTATCGCCGCCATAAAATAGATTTGGCCAAAGTTTTTTTATCACTGCCAGAAATTCTATTTGCTTGACGAAAAATCTTCCGAACTCTAGTGTCGAATTGCTGGTCGTTGGGGTCAACACAATCGTGCGAGGCACGGTCCGGGTCTGACCTCGGGGGAGAAAGCGAAATGCAACACCATGAGGGGACTTCGTTACACCCAATGGGTCGTGACGGGCTTTTGTTTGTGGATTTTGGTTTCTTCGGGACTCAGGGCTCAGAATAGCGATTCTTCAGCAGGGACTAACGAGCAACTTCGCCAGCGGCTGGAAGATTTGCAGAAGCAGATGAACCAGTTGCAGGACGAACTGGCACGGGTGCAGCGCGAACTGAAGGAGTCGAAATCTGCGCCGAGCCCCGCCAGTGCGCCGGCTCCGGTCGCGGCGCCGGAGACCGCGCCGGCTTCCTCGCTCGCGCCCAGCGCTGAAGCAGCGGCTTCGAAGTCCTCACCGAACGCCCTGCAGTCTGTTCTGGGATCGACGAGCCTGAGCGGGTTCATGGACGGCTACTACGGGTACAACTTCAATCAGCCGCACGATCGGCTGAGCAGCTACCGGGCGTTCGACGGGCCTTCCAACCAGTTCGGGCTCAACATGATTGAGCTGATCCTCGACAAGACTCCGGACGCGGCGAACAGCCGCCTAGGCTTCCGTCTGGCGCTTGGCTACGGGCAGGCGATGAACGTCGTAAACTCCAGTGATCCGGGCGGCCTCGGTTTCGCGCAATACCTCAAGGAAGCTTACTTTTCCTATCTCGCTCCGGTGGGCAAGAACGGCCTGCAACTGGACTTCGGGAAGTTCGTTACGCCGCACGGTGCCGAAGTGATTGAGACGAAGGACAACTGGAATTATTCCCGAGGCCTCCTCTTCACTTACGCCATTCCTTTCTACCATTTCGGCTTGCGGACGAAATACACCTTCAACAGCAAGTATGCACTGAGCGGGTTCCTGGTCAACGGCTGGAACAACATCGTCGACAACAACACCGGCAAAACCTACGGTGTGACCTTCAACTGGAACCCGCACAAGAAATTCGGCCTCGCCCAGGGTTACATGGCCGGTCCGGAGCAGACGGGGATCAATCAGAATTGGCGCCAGTTGAGCGACACGGTTGTGACGATTTCGCCGACCGATAAGCTGACGTTCCTCCTCAATTACGACTACGGACGTGGCGACCGGATCGGCGGCCTGCTCAACCCGGTCTCCTGGCAGGGGTGGGCGGGCTACGCACGCTACGCGTTTGACGAGCGCAATGCCATTGCGCTGCGCTACGAGTGGTTCGACGACCCGAACGGCTTCACAACCGGCGCAGGGCAACAGCTCAAGGAATTCACCGGGACGGTCGAGCGGCGCGTCGCGCACCATCTGCTGACGCGCTTGGAATACCGCTACGACTATTCCAATCAAGCGACGTTCGTAAAGGGCGACCGGCCGGCGGGCGGCCAGAATACGGTTGCCGCTGGGCTGATCTACACATTCGACACGCGGGAATCGCCGTAAGTCAAACCCCGCGGGCGCACAGGGCTTGACCCGAAGTAGGGAAGAGCAAGGGATGACGGCGGGTGTGGGAGCCGACGCCTTCCGGCTGCGGCTCCACCCCGACGAGTTGGCGCTGTACTTCGACTTACAAGAGCACAAGCCCGGATGAAGGATCGAGGATTCAGGGGCTAGGCGCTGTCGGTCCGGCCCCTGTTCCGACCAGTTGGTCGGTACTTTGCGGCTGTCCCTCATCTTGGATCCCAGAATCCCAATTCTGTCCTTCGGAGGTTTTGAATGGCGGCAAATCGGCAGCAGGGAACTTACTTGGCGGCTTTCATGGCTGGATTCACGGTTTTACCCGCCGGGCTGATCGCCTTGTCGAGTCACCCCATCATCGGCGTCATCCTTACGCTTTCGGGCATGGCACTGATGATTCAGTCGCTCGCGGGCTTCTAGCGGATCAAACACTTTGAGTTCACGCCGAAAAGCTGAACTGCCATGCCGGACGTAGGAAGAACGGACGGGGGGACGCAGGAGAGAGATTGGGGAGGGGTTGCGGAATGCGAACCCTGTGGACAGAACCGAAAGAGGTAGTGGACATGCAGAGAATGGAGTTGTTGGTTGGGGCTAACCGCCGGCAGTCAGGTTTCGCTATGCGGGCTCACGGCCTGGGCGGAGAATCAATCCCGGCCAACGACCAGCACCCAGGCCACGCCCGCGCCAACATTCGATATTCCGCACTCAATTACGGAGGTTCGCAATGAAACGAATTGACGCCATCGTCAGGCCGGAGAAGCTGGACGAAGTGAAGGAAAGTCTCGCCAGCGCCGGCGTGCATGGCCTCACCGTTACCGAGGTCAGAGGCTTCGGCCGACAGAAGGGCCACACCGAGCATTACCGAGGGGCCGAGTACACGGTGGACTTCCTGCCGAAGGTGGACATTACCGTCCTTGCTTACGAGGACCGGCTGCCCGACATTCTGAAAACCCCTCGAGGAGGTCGTCCTCATCCGCACTGGGGAACGCGGACAGAATCCCATTTGATGCTGCACGTTGACTTGACGGTCATTCGCGAGTTGCTGGGGACAGCCGTTGAGAGTCTGCACCCAGCCTAAAGCGATTACTCATAAGAGGAGGAAGGAAACATGGCAGACGAGAAGGAAGGGTACGTGGCAGAGCGCGTCTTGAGCCGCCCCTCGCGCCGGTCGCTGCGGTTGATCGGTGCTGCGGTGCTCCTTGCCACGGGCATGCTGGGAGGGTTGTCAGCGCCATGTGCCGCGCAGGAGGGACCTAAACCGGATCCGGCTGGCGTAGCTACAGGAGACAAAAGCGCCGCGGTAGATGCTGCGGGCAACCCTTTTGTCGTTCCCGAGCCGACGGACAAGACGACTCCAGATTACGCCAATAAAAAGAAGGATTTCGACGACTACCAAGCTCAGGCAGCGAAGGAACCGCTGGCGGTGAAGCTGGCTGATACTGTGGGGCACGTACGGATTGCCACTAATTTTTCGTGGACACTCCTCACGGGATACCTCGTGCTCTTCATGCAGGCCGGGTTCGCCCTCCTCACGTGCGGGTTAGTGCGAAAGAAGAACGCCGCCCATCTCATGATGCTGAACTTCGCGGCGTACGTCTTCGCCTTTCTCGCTTACTATGCGTGCGGCTATGCCCTCCAATTCGGCGCCGTGGCGGTGAATGCGGCGCCGGCAAACCTCGGCGGAACCCCGACACTCAATAAGTTCCTTATTGGGAGCGGCTTATGGGGCTTCTTGGGCGGCAAGGGCTTTTTCCTGGTCGGTCCCGGCTATGATGCCGGCAGCCTTTGCCTGACACTCTTCGAAGTTGTGTTTATGGAAACGGCCGGTTACATTATCGTCGGCGCGATCTGCGAGCGGATAACCTTCTGGGCCTTCCTGGTCTGTGAACTTTTCGTGGGCGGAATCCTCTACCCGATCTTCGGTTGTTGGGTCTGGGGCGGAGGCTGGCTTTCGCAGCTCGGCTCCAGCATGAATCTCGCCCACGGCTACGTGGACTTCGCCGGATCTTCGGTGGTCCACGCGATCGGTGGATTCTGCGCCATGGCGCTTGCCATCGTGCTCGGTCCGCGTATTGGCAAGTACGGCCCGGATGGTAAGCCACGACCCTTCCCCGCCCACAACATTGCGTTCGTTGTCGCGGGCACCTTCATACTCCTTTTCGGTTGGATGGGTTTTAACCCTGGCTCTACCCTCGGCGCGAGCGACCTTCGCATCTCGGTAATTGCTGTGAATACCAATCTTGCCGCCGTAGCCGGTTCGGCGATGGCGATGATCCTTTGGTATATGATGTTTGGCAAGCCCGATATCACCATGGCCTGCAACGGAATGCTGGCTGGCCTTGTCGCCATCACAGCTCCTTGTGCCTTTGTGTCGCCAACCTCCGCCGTGATCATCGGAGTTCTCGCCGGCACCGTGGTCTGCCTGGGAGTCCTCTTCAATGAACGCGTCCTCAAGGTGGACGACCCCTGTGGAGCCATCTCGGTCCACGGATTTTGCGGTTGGCTGGGAGCTGTCTGCGTCGGCATCTTTGCCGACGGCACCTATGGCGCCGGATGGAATGGCGTTGGCGCCGCAACGTACCTCGGAAACGCGGGCCAAGGGGTCACGGGCTTGCTCCACGGCGACACGCGCCAGTTTCTCTGCCAACTCCTGGGGGCGACGTTGTGTGCAATTTGGGCATTCGGGGCAACCTACGCCGTTTTCACGGTTGTAAACAAGATCAAATCCATGCGAGTTGCCCCCGAGGTGGAACTTGAAGGACTCGACGTTCCCGAGTTTGGCCTGCCGGGCTATCCGGAAGATGTGCCCGTCGCCGTCCAGTCGTGAGCACAGCGACTTCCTGAGGCTGGTCAAAAGCCGCGCCGAGTCCTCATCTTCTTCGGTGCGCTGGCCTTCCTTTTCGGGCCGTGGCTTATCCAGTGGGCCTTTCGGCGGGCCAAGAATTTGGCGGGCCACCATGTGGTGCTGGGGGTCGCACTGGCACTGGCCTTCTTCTTTGCCTTCCTGGCCGACGTCCTTGGAGGCATGGCAGCGATTACAGGTGCTTATCTTGCCGGGATTCTGGTGGGCTTCACGTCTGCTCAAGAGGAAGTGCTCCGCGAGGTTCGTACTCTGAGCCACTCTTTTCTCGGCCCCTTATTTTTCGCCTCCATCGGGCTGGAGATCAATGCCTGGACACTGGGCGGGCACTGGGCCTTCTTCCTGGCTCTGTTGATTGTGGCTGTGGGTGGGAAAGTTCTGGGCTGCGGCTTGGGAGCATGGTTGAGCCGAATGTCGAGGCGAGACTCATTCATCGTGGGCGTGGGGATGGTCCCCCGCGGGGAAGTCGGTTTGATCACGGCAACGATTGGTTGGACTTGCGGGCTGATCTCGCCACAGGTCTTCTCGCTGGCAGTTGTTCTGGTCCTGGTAACCACCCTCCTGACTCCTATCATGCTACGTATCCCCTTCCGCCAGAGTAAGTTAGCGGCGTCCTCACCTTCTGAAGCTGCCCTGCCGGAGTTCTAGAGTTCCGGCCTTCCTCTCTAACTCCTTAACCAGCAACGATTAGTATTGACGAGTGCACCCCAGTGGGATATAGTCTGCGTAATTTTTCACGTGGCGATCGAGGCGTCGGGAGGGACGGCTTGATTGCTGTCGTTTCAGGTCTGAAGCCAAGAACCCATCGATAAAGCGCCGGGCGAAGGGTCGGACGAGCAAGGCAGCAGATGAGGCGGCAAGGTTCTGACTTGTCCGCCCGGAGAACGCTGCGATGGGGACCACTCTCGGCCAGTTACCTCCCATCTTCATCCTCCCCACTCTCACCTCGTTCATTCTTCTTGTGTTCATTCTTCAGAGACTGCATCACCGCCGAAACGAAGAAAAACGCAATCAAGCGCAATTGTTGCGTTTTTCGAACCTACAACTGCTGATCACAGCGATTTCCTCAACTCCCGACATGAAGAAGCTCGTGGACCAGGCGCTTGATGGTATCCTCCAGGCACTCGGCCTGGATCAGGGTTTCGCCCTGCTGCACATTCCGGGAACAAATGGCGCGGATTACTCGGCGGCTCGAGGCTTTTCCGAGCAAGCGCAGGAACAGCTCTCCAAAGGGGCCTTGCGTGACTACCTTTTCTCCTCGGGCGACCGCTGGGGCAGCCTCATGGTCTTCCCGGACCTCCTCTCTCCGGACTTGGTCGCCGCCTGGCACCGTGACCCAGTCTTCCCTCAGTTCCGCGAAGTCATTACCGCAGAGGGGCTGCGAACACTGCTGGTCTTGGGGCTGCAGACGCGTGACCGGCCCTACGGCCTGCTCGTCGTGGGCAGCCGTCAGGTGAAGACCTTCCGGCCGAACGAACTTCGCCTGACCATGGCCATAGGGAATCAGACCTCCGTAGCGCTCGAAAACCGCGCACTGCAATTGGCGGGGGAGCGTCACGGCGAGGAGTTGAGAGCCCTCCATCGCGTGGTCGAAGCTCTGAGCGCGACCTTTGACCTGGAGATGCAACTCCAGATTCTGCAGCACGAACTGAAGGGCGTGTTGGGGGCGTCGGAATTCTCGCTGGTTCTCCAGGAATCGCGGGACGGCCGCCCGGAGGCGGTGTCCGCTCTGGACGAGGGAGCCCCTGGCCCGGCGCGCCGCCGCACGCCCGACGCCCTCTCCGCATACGTGTTGAGCACGCGCGCGCCCCTATTGATTGTCCGCGACTTCCTGAATACGGCGCGGCGCCTGGGGATCTCGCCCATCGACCCGCGCATCCTGTGCTGGGCGGGAGTACCCATCCAATTCTCGGACGGCTCGATGGGCGTCCTCGCCGTGACCGACTACCAGCGTGAGGGTGCACTGGACGATCGGCGGTTTGAGTTGTTGAAGGTGCTGGCGGGGGAAGTGGCGGTGGCCATCGAGAACGCCCGGCTGTTCCAGCAGGAGCAGCGCCGGGCCCGCCACTTGGCCCTGCTGAACGAGTTGGCGCGCCGGACGATGGCGGTCCTCGACCCCAAGGAATTGCTCCCCAGCATCTGCCCAGAGTTGCGCAGCGCCTTCGGCTACGAACTGGTCCGCGTGGAGACCATCGACCGCAATCGCGACGAGCTGGTGGTGGAGGCGCAGGGGGGGTACGCGCCGACGCTGCTGGGGAAGCGGCGCAAGCGCGGCGAAGGGCTGGCAGGTTTCGCCATCGAGAGTGGCGAGCCGGTTCTGGCAAACGACGTCACCCGCGACGAACGTTACGTCCCGTTCCACTCCGGAGTCCGTTCCGCCCTGATGGTTCCTTTGAAATACCGGTCCGAGGTCCTGGGCGTGCTGTCGATCGAGAGCTTGCGGTCGGATAGCTTTTCCCAGCAGGACGTGCTCACAATTTGCACGCTCACTGACCAGTTGGCCATCGCCCTGAAGAACGCGCAGGCCTACCAGGTGGCGCAGGAGCAGGCGATCACCGACAGCCTGACGGGGCTCAAGACCCACCGGTATTTTATGGAATCGCTCGATGCGGAGTGGCGGCGGTCGCCGCGTTCGGGCCGGCATTTCTCCTTGATCATGATGGACCTCGACGGCTTCAAGCACGTCAACGACCGGCACGGTCACCTGGAAGGCGACCGGGTCCTGAAAACCGTGGCGGAACTGTTGGAGGCACGCTGCCGGCAATCGAACGTCGTCGCCCGGCTGGGCGGCGATCAGTTTGCCATCCTGATGGCGGAAACCAGTACCGAGCAGGCGCAGATCCTGGCTGAGCGCCTGCGTTCCAGCTTCGCGGCGGATTCCTACCTGGCCAGCCGCGGCGTGACGGCCAGTTTCGGCATCGCCACCTTTCCCATGCACGGTGTGACGGCGGATGAGATCGTGCACGTCGCGGAGTCCGGGGTGTATCTGGCCAAGCACGAGCGCGGCAACAGTGTGCGCGTCGCTTCGAGTTCCCAGGACTCGCCCGACGCCGCCTGGGAACAGCAGTTGCTTCAAGCCTATCTGGGGGTAGCGGTCAAACGCATGTTCTCCACCGGCCCCGAAGTCTTCAATCAGTACCTCTCGCGCTTCGAGGCGGCCACGCGCGACACCCAAGGAGAGAACCCTTCGCTTATGGACACCGTCACGGCCCTGGCCTTCACCATCGACGAGATTGCCAGCCTGTTCCGCGACCATTATGCCATTTCCTTGAGTGACGAAGACATCCGCAGCCTGGCCGCCGAAACCGAAGGCTGGGCAATTGCGCTCCAGCTCTACGGGCAGGGTTTGAAAAGTGGGGCGGTCTCGCCAGCCGGCCGAGGCCCGTTGCCGCCGGGGACCGGCGCCGAAGGTCTTTTCGATTACCTGGCCCAGGAAGTCTTCGAGCAGCTTTCGCCGGACGTGCGCCAGTTTTTGCAGGTCACCGCCATATTGCGTGAGCTAAATGCATCCATTTGCAACCAGCTGCGCGGCCAGAACGACAGTGACCAGTATTTGCGCTACCTCTACGAAAATGGCCTGTTCCTGGTGGACCTGGGTGGAGAGTCGATCCGCTACCACCACTTATTCAGGGAATTTATTTTGCGCCGGCTGCCGGATGCGGAACGCAGCGAGCTGAACCGCAAAGCGGCCGTCCTTCAGCTGGAGCGCAAGAATGAAGAAGATGCGATTTATCATTTCTTGAGGGCCA
>JAIQGB010000092.1 GCA_020072905.1 Terriglobia bacterium
CCCATCGACCAGGCTGAAGATAGTGGAATTGGCGCCGATTCCCAGCGCCAGGCACAGCACCGACACCGCGGTGAATCCAGGGCTCCTCGCCAGCATGCGAGCGGCGAAGCGCAGATCCCGAAAGGGAATCCGACGAGTGCCTCGGACGCGCGTCCGGTCGCGCGGCGGATTATACCAATGTCTGCGGCCAACCGCGCTGCAGCGCGGCGAGTTGCTCCCGGGTCAGGTCCGAGCTCGGGTGGAGGCTGCCAGGGTGCCGGCCAGCGCGCAACGGAGAGAGGAGAGTGTGGGTTGAGGGGTACTTCTTGACACTCGTTCGAGGCGAATCATAGAATCAGATTCGCGGCCGAACCTTGGGAAGGTGGGGTGACCTTTGGAACTCGACGACGAATTCAAACGCCTAGTGAAAGAGCTTGGCTACGCCATCAACGAGTCACTGGCGGAGTCGGACCGAATTGCTGAGGTGATGGGGCGCATTCGCTCCGCAGGTTACGACCTATTCCTCGTGCTCGAAGTCACCATCGGCTTCAACAAGCGCGGAGAGGGGAACTTGGTCCACCGGCAGAAGCTCTCGCCCGACAAGCACCACGAAACCGAATTCCACCTTACCAATCAGGATGCGCAGTTTCTCCGGGCGCTGAAGATCAGCGTCGAGGACGACCTCCACTAGTCCGCCTTCCTCCTTTTCCCGCCCTCGCTTGACACTGGCCCATACGGAGTCTACGATTTTGACCATGCAGTACCCCTCCGTGCGCCAGCCCGCGGTGGCGGGGCGATTCTATCCGGGCAGACCGGAAGCGCTCAGCCGGGACCTGGAGAAATATCTGGGCCCCCAACCTGAAACGGCGGAGAAGGTGGAAGGCGCGCTCGGGTGCGTGGTTCCGCATGCCGGGTATATGTATTCGGGGCATGTTGCGGGGGCTGTCTACCGGCGGCTCCCGGCGCGAACGTCCTACGTGATTCTCTGCCCGAACCATTCGGGGCGCGGGTCGCCGCTGGCGATGATGTCGAGCGGGAGCTGGCTGACGCCGCTGGGGCAAGTTGCCGTTGAGGGCGCCCTCGCCCGCGAAGTCCACGCGAGTTGCCACCTGGTGACGGATGACGCTGCGGCGCACGCGGACGAGCACTCGCTGGAAGTCCAACTGCCTTTTCTGCAGCGCACGGTCCAGGAATTCACGTTCGTGCCGATTGCGATTGGGGCCACGCGCTATGCCGGCCTTGAATCGCTGGGCCGCGGACTTGCCCAGACTGCCCGGCGGACCGACAAGCCCTTCTTGGTGATCGCTTCGAGCGACATGAACCATTACGAGCCGGACAGCATCACGCGGGTGAAGGATGGAAAGGCGATTGAAAAGATCCTGGCGCTGGATCCCGAGGGGCTCTACGACGTGCTGCAGCGCGAAGATATCTCCATGTGCGGCTACGGCCCGACGATCGCCATGCTCACTTTTGCCAAGGAAATGGGCGCAAGGCACGCCGAGCTGGTCAAATACGCCACTTCCGCGGACGCGAGCGGGGACCTTTCGGCGGTCGTAGGCTACGCGGGGATCATCGTATCCTGACCGAAGATCCGCTCTTCACCGTTCAATTGAAAGGCCGCGACCAAAAGAAGAGAGCCGGAACCGATGGATCCGGTCCCGGCCCTCTGTGGGCTTTTAGGAATGTGCTAGCGTCGAGTGGTGCTGCTGGAGTGTCCTCCACTGCTGCTAGATCCCCCACCTCCACCCGATCCGCGGGATCCGCCGCCGGAGGAACCTCCGCCCCCGCCTCCCGAGCTGTGGGAACCGCCGCTCGAGCCGCTACTGGAGCCGCCACTCGAGCCGCCTGAGCGACCGCTGCTGGAAGCACCGGAATTGCTGCCCCCGCTTCGCCCGCTGTCCGAGCGTGAGGAGGAGCCAACCAGCGAGCCAGCGCGAGAGCCACTCTCCGAACGCGATGAGGCGCTGGGTGCCGGACGGGAAGAGGACGACGCGCCGGAAGTGGAATCGCTCGCGCGCGACCCTCCTCCTCGCGATCCCCAAAGGCCGGCCCCGCCGCGGTCCGCCGCGCCCGAGTCGTCAGCCTGTGTCGCCGCCGGGGCACTCGCCGGCATTCGGCCGCCGCCGGGCCGTGCACCAAATCCGCCCACGGTGGCGGGCGCTGGATAGTTCTCCCGAGGCCCAGGCTGCCTGCCGATTAGTCCCGAGGCGGGCGTAGGCGTGTCCGTGCTGGGATTGGCCGCAGGAGCCGCCGGAGCCGGGGCAGAAGCGGGAGCCGCCCGGCCGGAAGGATTGTTCACATATCGCCCCTGCTCGCGATCGAACACGATTCCAGATTCATCACTCGATGGAGTTCGGTTGCCGAGGGGACGGGCCGCCGAAGAGCTTGGAGAGACGCGGCCTGTCGAGATGTCGCCAGGTCGCTCGCCAGCACGCTGAGTCCCTTCCCCAGGCAGCAGACGCTCGCTTGAACCAACCAACCCGCCGCGAGACGGCCTGTTGCCGTTGAAAGGGTCCCCGGGAAGCATGGCCTGACGCTCCGGAGCGAGCTCCGGCCGGGCAATGGGCTGGCCGTCAAAGTGATTCGTCCACCGGACGCCATCGGGGCGGACGGGCCTGCCGTTGCGGAATGCGTCGTCGTTCACCGTCGTGACGCAGCCTTGAGCGCGAGGGCAATGGCCCTGCGTTCCACCCAGCTGGGGTGACCTGGGAGCCCAGCCCACCCAGCCCGGCCCGCGGTACCAGTTGACGACGGCGGGCTGCCACGCTCCAAAGCCAGTCGGAATCCAGCACCAGCCGATGGTCGGGTCGAAGATCCAGGCCCCGTAATGGTAGGGAAGCCATCCCCAGGGCTCATAGGAGATCCACGTGTAGCCGAACGAGGGATACCAGCACCAGCGCCCGGCCGTAAAGGGCGACCATCCGGGGCCGGCGGATGGAGCCCAACCGGCGCCATACCCGGGCAGATCAACCCAGCTTCCGTAATAGAGCAAGTCCATGGAGCCAAACATCTGGTCGCTAACATTGGCCGAATAGGGGGCTGAAGTGTCCGTGTTCCGAACCGTCTGGACGCGATCTTCGCGGTCTTCGACCCACTCGTCCCAGGCGTCCTTGGTGATGCCCTGAGAGATCTGGAAAGGCTCTTCCTCGCCGGGGAGGATCTCCAGCACGGTGTTCTTGCCCAGCGTGCCGGTGCCCTCCGGGCTCATCACTTCCACGGAGCCTTTGAAGACCTTGACCATCACCGCTCCTTGTTCAAAGTCCACGCGGAAACGGGTCCTGCCATGCGGGGTGAGGGTCGCACCCCCAGCCGTGACTTCATAGAAGTCGTCGCCTTCCGGCAGGGAGTTGAAGGTGGCGTAGCCTTGGTGGAGGGTCATGCGATTCACCTTGGCTCCGCTGGGTGCCAGCGCAAGCTGGGTAAACTCGAGCAGGGAGAGCTGACCAAGGCGGGCGGTGGAGGAGTTCTCGAACTCCACTTCCGCGAAACTGTTTTCCGCGGTCTGGAGCCTGAACCCCTCCTCGAGGGGAGTGTTGGTTGGGGCCTCAGACCATTCTTCGACGTCCGGCCGCTGGACCGTGACGGTGCCTTCGGTAAAGCTCAGGCGGACGATGCGAACGTGCGAGTATTCCTGAGCCCAGGCTCGAACGCCCGCGAAGGCCACCAAAAGGAAGAAACCAGTTGCCAGAAGGATGAGTCGCTTTGGGACTTTCATGGCGGAACCCCCCTCCCGTCGGGGCAGGTCGGCGGGACCCCGACGATCATCATACACTACACTAGACGTGGGGGACAGGCGATTGGTTACCGGTCCCCTTTCGCCGTTTGCAGAGTTGTTAAGGGCAGGGGAGCAGAGCCTAGTTGGTGTTCTGCAGGCGTTCAAGAATGGTCTGCGCCCGGGCCTGCGCCAAGTGCAGAAAGCGTGGGTTCTTCGCGATCTTCTCCAGGGACGGCACCATCAGCTCGGGGTCAGCGAGGGCCCGCTTATCGAGGTCAATCTGGATTTGCAGAAGCTCCGTGGGGAGGCTCAAATGGTCGTACCGCATGGCATGCTCGAGGGTCAGAATGTGCTGCTCGACACTGGCGATTTTCTCGAAGAGGTCAGTCAATAGCTGGGCATCATGCCGCTGGGTATAGTTGAACTCGACCTGGTTTCTCCGATCGTCCCGCTCGTAAGCCAGTGTCTTGAGGCCGAGGTTCGCGACTTTCTTGTGACTTTCCAACTCCAGCCCCTGGAAGTTGTCCATCCCTTCCGCCAGGCCGAAGAGCCGCTGCGTGGTCGCCACCGAGAGCTTGATCGGATGGGGTGCGGACGGCTCATCGAGTTTGCGCCCTTCATAGCTCGCCTCACCCTGCGAGTCGACGCTGATCGAAAGGTACTCCGGCACGCTCCCCTTGAGGACTTTGGTGTAAGTCAGGCGGGCGGGACTCTCCGGCGGCCGCGCGGAGACAATACCCGCCCCCAGGAATATCCAGACCAAGGCCGCGGCGGCGAGGCAGGCTCGACGGGGCCTCAACGAGTCGTCATCTATCATGTTGTCTTAGATGGGCCACTGCGCTTTAACTTTTCCCCCGCGACCTGTCCAACCCGCCGGAAACAACTGCGGCATTCCGGCATGCGCCGTGGTGCTTCCGAGGGTACCGGGGCCGCCGCCGCGGACGAAACGGGGAGTCACTTCGCCTGGGCCAGCGCGTGCAATTCCGCTTCTTCGATATCGAAATTGGCAGAGACGTGCTGGATGTCCTCGTGATCTTCGAGCTCTTCCATCAGCCGTAGCATCTGATGAGCGGTCTTGCCGCTCACCTTCACGTTGGTCTGCGGGACCATGGCGACTTCAGCGGAGACCGGGGTGATGTTCGCGGTCTTGAGTTTGTCCACGACCTGGTGGAAGGCTTCGGGCGGCGCAATCACCTCCCACTGGCTGCCGTCGTCGCGCATGTCTTCAGCACCTGCCTCGGTGACCAGGTTCAGGAGGGTTTCTTCGTCGGCGTTTTCCTTGCCCACCACGACGTAGCCTTTCTTGCTGAACATCCAGGAAACGCAGCCGTGCTCGCCGAGGTTACCGCCGTTCTTTGAAAAGATGTGGCGAAGCTCGGAGAGGGTGCGGTTGCGATTGTCGGTCGCCACCTCGAGTATCATGGCCACGCCGCCCGGCCCGTAGCCCTCGAAAACCGCTTCTTCGTACACGGAGCCGGGCAGCTCGCCGGTGCCTTTCTGAATCGCTCGCTTGATGTTATCGGCGGGCATGTTCTCGGTCTTGGCGGCGACGATGGCCGTCCGCAGCCGCGGATTGGAATCCGGATCCCCTCCGCTGATGCGCGCCGCGACCGTGATTTCCTTGATGAGCTTGGTAAACACCTTTCCCCGCCGCGCGTCCGCCGCGCCCTTTTTGTGTTTGATCGTTGCCCACTTGGAATGGCCGGACATGGGTCGTCTTTCCTTTCCGCCAAGTTTGCGGCCCGCGATGGCGGGCCCTCGTAGAATGGCCTTATTACCTTGACATGCTACCACAACCGCGCGGGGCAAGTCATTCAGGTCGGGTTCGAAGTAGCGCCGGACGTTAGTCTGCCAGGTCGCCGCTGTGAGCCTTTAGCCCTCAGCGATGATCGCTTAGCTGTCAGCTGACTCTTTCTCGAAAACTCAACGCTGAGGGATGGAGGCTGAGCGCGTTCTGTGGCCGTTGCGCAGAGCAGGGCAGGCGCCAGCAAAAACAAACCCCGCAGTACCGCAAGGTGCTGCGGGGTAGAAACTGCAGCGTATCTACCGACGGGCGTTTGACCGACAGCCCCCGAGCCGCTTCGAAAGCCTTATCCCTCGCAAAAAAGAGCGCCCCGCCGAAGCGGGGCGCTCGCTGTGCGTTCAACTTGTGCTCGGACGGAGTAGACTAAAAGAAGATCTTCAGCCCGAAGCGTATTACACGGTTCCCTCCGTCTTGGACATTGGGGAGCGCGAAGCCCGTAAATTCGCTGGTAAGTCCCGCATCATCAAGGAAGGGGTCGATGGTGCCGAAATTCGGGTGGTTGAACACGTTGGCGAACTGCACCCACCATTGTAACCGAGTGCGCTCGCTGAACTTGACGGTCTTAAAGAGCGCGAAGTCTGCCGAGTTGGTCCAGTAGTCGCGCAGGGTGTTCCGGCCGGCGTTGCCCCAAGGGGTACCAAACTGCCGGTCCGCTTCCGCACCGTTGACGATGTACCGAACCTGGTTGCTTTGCACCGCAGTGGTACTCTTAAAGCTGCTGCTGTTGTAAGTGTTGAAGCTCACCAAGCTGTCGGCGGGGAAATCGCAGCCTACCGTGCCGTCGTAATTACAGAGATCACCTGCAAAGATGCCGACGGCGCTGGCTGGCGCCGAGGGACTGCTCACGAAGGGGCGCGACGTGTCGTAGGTCCCAACAAAGGAATTATTGAACGACACGTCGTTGTACTGAATGCCTTCGGTGCAGTAGTTCAGGCAGAACTGGATCGGGGAGTAGGGCTGACCGGAGGCAAAGGTGTAGGAGCCCGAAACCATCCACCCTCCAAGAACCTTCCCCAGCACACCGCTCTGGCTCCGGAACGCCGGGATTTCCTCGGCAAAGCCCACGGAGAAGTTGTGGGTAACGTCCAGCCCGGACAGGCCATGCTCGGCGTGAATGTAATTCAGGGGATCCTGCGAGAAGGCCGAAGTCGTGCCGGCGCCGAAAGTTCCGAAGATCTCGCTAACGTTGTCAGTCGTTTTGCTCCAAGTGTAGTTTCCCAACAGGCTTAACTGATTCCACAGGTTTCGGGCGCGAATTTGAGTCTGCAATCCGTTGTAATCGGAAACCCCTGTGTTGGTCCGTTGCCGGACCACCCCCAGGTCGCAGTTCACGCGCCGGTAGCCGGGCGCGGTGCTGTCCGTACAAGGCGTGACTCCTGAAGGCAGAGAGTCGGGAAAGTCCGCAGCCAGGGCGCTGATACGCGGGTTCAGGTTGATGGACTGGAACAGGTGCTCGCCGTGGTTTCCAACATAGCGCGCCTCGAACACCAGGTTAGGCTTGATTTCCCTCTGGATGCCAAACAGCCAACTGTGGACCCTGTCCGGGCTGAAATCAGGGGTCACGGTGGTCTGGGTAAATCTCCGCGGGTCCGCCACGCCGAAAACCAGATAGGGCGCCAACTGCGCTCGAACCGCTGGTCCAAAAGGATCGGCCGGCATCGGGTTGCCCGTGGCGTCCGCACCCACCAGTGTCTGCGCCAGAACCTGCGGAGCGGAACTCGCCACGTTCAGCCAGATGTTGTAGAAGGGGGGATCGTATGCCAAGCGGTATCCACCCCGAATCACCGTCTTTCCCCCGCCGGTTAATCCGCCACCCCAACCGGGCGTATAAGCAAAGCCCACGCTGGGACCCCAGTTGGTCTTGACGCTCGGCAGTTCGGGGAATGTCCGCACCGAAAGCGGCAGGGTGGGGTTAAAGAACGCCGTGGAGTCGCTGGATTCCCGCTTAGTGTCGTATTTGTGGAACAGGTTGGCGGGTTGACCGAAGTAAGAGTAAGTCAACCCCAAGTTCAGGCTCAGGTTCGGCTTTACCTTCCAGTCATCGCCGATATACATAAACATCTGGTGTTCCCTGAAATCGAGCGAGGGGTCTCCCGCCGTAATCTGGACGCTGCTGGGGATGTTGGCGACAAAGTTGTCGAAGCTCGTATAGTTGAATCTTCCGTTGTAGTTCGGTAGGAAATTGTTGGGCGAGCGCTGATAAGTCCAATTGAAGCCCGCCTTAAATTGGTGGCGCCCGCGGACGTAATGCCAGTTGTCCTGCATTTGGTAGGTATTCACCACCCGGCCTTGCGGAGCATTTGTGGCAGGTCCGATGCTCAGGAAGCCCGCGGGCAGGCTGATGTAAGACAGCGCCGTGCCTAGTGCGGTCATGGGAGGCACGGTATTGCCGATGCTGTTGCCGCCGAATTGGGCTACGATGCGGCCATAGCTGAAGCGCGCTTCATTGACCATGCGGGCCGAAAGGGTGTGCGTCCAACTCAGGCCGATGTCTTCGCTCCAACCGGGCACGCTATTCGGATAACCTGCCGGAGCATAGTCAGTGCCGAAGGAGTTCGCGTTGAAGAAGGGCAGCTTCTGATAGAGATATCGCCCGTAGATGCGGTCGCTGTTGGTGGGGTTAACGTCCAAGCGGAGTATCCCATCAAACTGATGGAACCCTGACGGCACGGTACGCTTCACTCCAGACACTTGTACGTCGCAATTCACAGGGCTATCGGGAGGGCTATTAGGATCGGTAATGGTTATCGTCTCCGGGGTCCCACTGGGTGTAGGACTGCCGCCGCCGACTCCGTAGGGACCGTACTTCTGCAGGAAGTTAAGGGTGGCGGGATTCGCGAACGAGCAAGCAGCGAGCTGGGCAATTCCGGTAGGAGTCGGGGTCGCACTGCCGGTGGAGTATACCTGCTTCTCCGAACGGATCTCGTTATCAAAGCCGCCAAAGAGGAAGACCTTGTCGGTCTTCAACGGTCCGCCAATCGAACCCCCCGTGAACTCGTCGTTGTAGCGCGGCACCTTGTGGAGGTCTTCAAACGCCTTCTGGGTGTTGGACAGGGTGTCGAGCGCCGAGTTGCTTTCCACGCCGAAGACCGTGCCGTGCCAGGCGTTCGTACCGGACTTCGTAACGACATTAACGACCGAACCCGAGTTGCGACCATACTCAGGACCGAAGTTGTCGGTAACAATCTGGTACTCCTGCACGAAATCGGGGTTCGTGAAGAACAGGTACGGGCCGGCTACGGAGTTGTCGTTGTTATTCTGTCCGTCGATTTGCTGGTCGTTGTTGCGGCCCCGAATCCCATTGGCAGCAAATCCCACCCCGTTGGTATTGGACATGCCGTTGTCCCGCGCATTATTCACACCGGGAACGAGCAGCGCCAGATTGTCCAGACCTTGGTTGGCCAGGACGCCCGGCAGGGATTGCAGGATTTCGCCCTTGATTGCAGTTGAAACCTGTGACGAGCTCGTTTCAAGTATAGCCGGCGCCGCCGTCACCTCCACGGTCGTCGTGGTCTGGCCCACCTCAAGCTGAATGGAGCCAAGATTGTGATCCGCTCCCGCGTCTACTTCCACTGCGGTGATCGCCGTTTTTCGGAAGCCCTGGGCAGTGATCGTCACATCGTAATTGCCCACCGCAAGGAGGCTTAACCTGAACAAACCCGATGACTCTGTCTTGGTGCTAAAGACGGTACCTGTAGCTGGGCTGGTCGCCTGGATTTCGGCGTCTGGAACCACCGCCCCGCTGGGATCGACGACAGTTCCCGAAATCGAGCCCTTAATGACTTGGGCCGACAATCGGGTAGCGGAAACCGTCAGGATGATCAGACCAAGAATCGAGAGACTCAATAGCCCACGGATAGAGAACCCACGGACCAATTGCGTGCGCATGCTGCCTCCTTAAGTGCTTTGAAACCTGCTGCATTAAGAATCACAAGAACGTGGTCGGCGATAGGCGTGCCGTCAAATTCGAAACCCGAAGGAGCTTCCATACCTCACAGGGGCCATGGTTTGCGCCAACCTTCTTCGCCGCGATGCTTTACTGAGCGCTGGCGCTCACGGGCCAGTCGAACCCACTTCTCTCGGCAATTGTCTCTCCAAATGACCAGTCCACACGTAAGCTAATTGTCTACACACAGTTAGAACCAAGTTGCACACGCGTTTCGACGCCATCCTTCCAATTACCGTAGCGCCTGTACAGAATTGCGTAGGCTTGCCATATTTGGTCACGCATCAGCACAACGTCTCCCGGGCCGGGACGGACAATTTGGCAGGGTCCCGGACCTTGCTTCATCCGGTTGGCAAGTATTGGAATTCGGGGACGTGGCTTTGACCCGGTGCCAGGAGTAGGGGATGCCACGAGGTAATCTGGCGGCGCAGAAGGCATCTTGGGGAATGCACTCTATCAAGTCCGCGCCTACAGGTTCGCGGTGCTCCTGTCGAAGCGGCAGGTCAACGCGAACTTGCCACATGACTCAGCGCGATCCGACCAGCCGGGCCGGCTTCAGTGTCCAGGCTTGCAGCTTGGCCAGCCGCATCATTTTGGGGGCCCGGAAGCCCGGAGGAAAGATCACCCAGCCCCAGAGTTGAGGGGAATCGTCGGCCACATATTTCGCGGCTGCGAGGTGCGCGGGCGCGAGCGAGACGTTTTCCGGAGGTTCGGCCCTCACGACCAGCCGCGTCGTGACCTGGGCGAGCGCCACCAAATAGCTTTCGGGCGGCACCGCCTTGCTTCCCAACCAGACGGCGCTGGGAATCTGCTCGTTCTTCTCCAAGAAATCTTCGACGTCCAACACCGTGCGTGCGAACTGGCTCCAGGGTACTTCCAGAGCGGCTGCGTTTTGCCCGCTTGGCTGGGCGGAGTCGGACCGCCCCGCGATGGCGTCCTCGAACGAGGTGGCCGGACCGTACGGAGTGCCATCCAGGAGGAACGCCTGGGGAGATTTGTTGACCACGCCAGCCACATAACGGTTCAGGAGGGAAAAGACTTCGCTCGCCGCCAGGTTGTAATCATCGTGGACCTGGAAGGAAACATCCGGGTCAACCTGCCTGGCGATCGAGGCGAGCTCCTCCGTCGAAAAAGTGTGCCGCTGCGCGGTGTCGCGGAAGAGGCGGAGCGCCTGCGAGGCGGTGATGAACTCCACGCGCGGGAACGACTTCATGTAAGTGACGAGGTCTTCGAAATACTTGAAGGCCTTCTCGCTCTCTTCCGGGCTCTTCATGGGCGGTAGCTGCCATTCGGCGGGAGGCGGGTTCGCCCCGTGCGCGAAGTTGACGCCGTCCCAGAATTCCTTGTGGATGAACTCGCAGGGATGAAAATAGAGGCTGATGACGCCGCCCTCAGGCCGGGAGGTCATCCGAAGGTAGAATTCCTGGAAGCGGGCCCGCGCGTCAGCCAAGCCGTCCCAGCCCTCGTTATCGCCCGGGCGCAGCTTGCTTCCCTCCGCAGTGTTGAAGATGTTCAGCAGACCGCCGTACCAGAAGGGCTTGCCGTTCAGCCCGACCTGCGTGCCCTCGTCGAGATAGACTTTAATCCCCCACTTCCTGAGCGCAGCGAAAGACTCCGGCGCCCACGAGCTTCCGGGCTGGCCGTAGCAGGTGGGCATCTGGCCGAAGATGCGGCGCACGTCGTCAAAGCCAGTGCGCTCGCGGCGGGTGAATTCTTCCACGCCATCGGTCCAGTCGAGCGGCGCCTCGTACTCCGCCGGCGTGGGATGTTGGCTGTGGGTGTTCGAGTGGTAGCCGATCTCGTGCTGGGCGAGCGCGCCGATCACATCGCGCCGGCCGCGCCGCTCGAGCACGCGGCCCTTCTCGCCCACCACCTTGAAGGTGGCTTTGATGCCCTGCTGGGTCAGGAAGGCCGCCAGGCGCTTGGCAGCGTCGTCGCTCTGCGGGAGGATGTAGTCCTCGGTATCGAACCAGATGATGATGTACACCTTGCCGGGGCTCGTGTTCTGCGCCTGCGCGCGCGCGACACGCGAAAAAGCTGTCAATCCCAACAGTGTGGCAAGCAGAACGACGACTTTGATTCTCATCCTTGAATCCCGCCCCAACCCCATGCCTCGGCAGACCGTCCGATGCCATCGCACCAAGCCGCTGATGTTAGCACCAAGTCCCCAGCGCACCAAGCGTGTCAGTTCGGGGGCTGCGGGGATTTCCGTGTGGGCAGGGGAGGACTCTCCGTGGGAACTCGTCTGCCTGCGGAGAGGAGCAATTGGAGCCACAGGCGACGACCAGCTCCCATACCGTGGCCGCGCAGGTATCGTCTGGATTTTTGGCTTGACATGCCGGTTCACTCCGACTAATGTCCGCACCTTAGGGTCCCTCGCAAAACTTGCCTAATGAGGTGCCGCCATGAGGCGTGCGATGGTATTCGTCGTCACAGGGGTGCTGTTGTTGTGTGCGTTGAACGCGGCGGGTCAAGAGGTGCAGGCGCAAAGCGATTCCACAACGCTGGGCGCAAAGGTTGTGGTTCCGCGCTTGGTGCGCTTCAACGGAACGGTGAAGGACGCCACGGGCAAGCCTCTGAGCGGGCCGGTGGACGTGACCTTCGAGCTGTTCCGGGAGGACTCGGGCGGGCAGCCCTTGTGGTGGGAGACGCAGCGGGTCGAAGTCGATGCGCAGGGCCGCTACGTTGTCCT
>JAIQGB010000093.1 GCA_020072905.1 Terriglobia bacterium
CCGCCCGCGCGGCCTGGCGAAGGATGCGTCGCCGGCCCACCTTGCTGATGGCGTTTTGGAAACAGGCCGAATTGTTCTAACTGTCACTATATTATGTAACGCTCATTAGAGGAGGTCATTATGGTGTATCGGCGCGGGAAAAAAGAATCTACACGTACAGATTTCGGTTTGCAGGAAGGTTCATTCACGAATCGGCGAAAACCACGAACAAGACGTTGGCGCGAGAAGCAGAGCGGCAACGGCGGCGAGAGTGGGAGGAATCATGGAATCGTGTGCAGCGGCGCACCCTACCGCCGACTCTTGACAAGGCAAGCAAGGAATATATGGAGTCACGAGTACATCGAGTCGCGGCTAGTACAGCCGGCATTGACACGCATGCTCTGAAGCACCTGCTCCCGGTCTTTGGTGCGAAACTTCTATGTGACGTAAAAGCAGACGACTTAGCTTCGTACCAGGCTAAGCGCAAAAGGGAGGGGGCTCAGAGTCGAACAATCAACATGGAGATTGGCTTGATACAGCGAATGCTCCGGAAATATCGACTCTGGGATTCTATTGCACCTGACGTTCACATGCTTTCCGAGCGCAAGGATATTGGCCGCGCGTTGACTGCCGATGAGGAACAACGGCTGTTGGAAGCGACAGCGAAAACGGATTCAGCCTGTCACACTGCTATCGTGCTGGCCTTGAACACAGCCATGCGGAAAGATGAAATCCGCCAACTGCGGTGGGCGCAGATTGACTGGCAACAACGCACTGTGACCGTGGGGAAGTCAAAGACATCGGCAGGGACAGGCCGGGTCATTCCATTGAACGCCTCAGCCCTTCACGGTCTGGCTGAGTGGGCGCGTCGTTTCCCAATGCAGAGCCGAAGCATTATGTCCTCCCTTCTGGTGAGAATCAGAGGTACGACCCCTCCAAGCCCACAAAAGGCTGGCGCACCGCTTGGCGGTCTGCTCTGAAGCGTGCCGGGGTCAAGTGCAGATTTCATGATACGCGCGTGACCTGTATTAGCCGCATGGCGGAAGGGCAGGCGAGTGATATGACGGTCATGGCCATTGCTGGTCACGTCTCATGTCGGATGCTCGAACATTATAGCCACATTCGTATGGCCGCCAAACGTAGCGCCCTGGACGCCCTTGCAAAAGCCCCTGAAACAGCGGGTTGTAGTGTTGTTTCTGGGGTAGGTGTGCACCAAAACGTGCACCAAATCCAGTAGGCCAAAACGCGGGGGGCTGTAAGTTACTGAAAGGATTGGTACGCCCGGGGTGATTCGAACACCCGACCCCTTGCTTCGTAGGCAAGTGCTCTATCCAGCTGAGCTACGGGCGCACGTAAGAAATGGAAAGCGCTCCAGCAACCAGTCTGGCACGAGCGCCGCGGGCTGTCAACGGGACGAGGGCGGCTCGAGCCGGGTGGCAGGTGAAGCGACTTTCGGCGGCCTTTGCCGCGAGCCTCGGCGCCAGGCGCCGGGCTAATTGGCCTCCGTGGGCCCGTGATTGACGCGGACGAGCGCGATTCGAGTCCCTCCGCCCCGGCTCTCGAGGGCCACAACCTTCTCCTGCCCGCTGCGCTTGATCTCGAAGACGGTCTTCCCTTCCGAGTCCTTCTCGACGAACCGGGTCACGTCTCCACCGAGGCGCTTTTTGTAGAAGTCGCGGACTTTCTCCGGCGGGTCTGGCGTTTCGAACTTCGCGACGATCAGCCGCAGGCCCGCCTCCCCTCCGAAGGAGAAACTGAGGTTCGCGGAATCCTGGTCCCTCAATCGCTCTGCGCCGGGATAGATGGGCAGTCCCAGACCGGACTCGTTGACGTCCTGGCTGACTTGCATCGAGCCCACCGGCGTCTTGATGGAAACCTCCTTCCGTCCCGCATCCCTTTCTTGGACATTGACGCTGACGCCGTGGGCCAAAAAACGCAGTCCCACCCAGACTGTCGCCAGCGAAACGACGATGATGAGTGCGAGGAACAGGAGGGCAATCGTCAAGATGTGGCTTCCCGTGCGCGGTGGCGGCGGGCCCGCAGGGCCGCGCGGAGGCTGGGGAGGTTGCAGTGGGCTCGTACCCATAGGACACTCCTGTGGAGTTTCTGACCTTCACTTCATTCTACGTCTGCGGCCCCCTTGCAGTTCCGAGAAAACGTGGCCGCCCTCTCAAGGCCAGCCCGCCGCCCACGCCACGCTTGAGGTAATTGAAGGCAGGATGCTATCCTTTCATCTTGGGGCGAAATCCATCTGAACACGCGAAGGAGAGTCTGATGCAGCTTCGCCAACTGGGTCACAGTCCACTCCAGGTATCGGCCCTCGGCCTCGGATGCATGGGGATGTCCGATTTCTATGCGCCCGCGAACGACGAAGAATCCACCGCACTCATCCACCGCGCGCTCGATTTGGGCGTGAACTTCCTCGACACCGCGGACATCTACGGAATCGGCCGAAACGAAGAGTTGGTGGGCCGCGCCCTCAAGGGCCGGCGCGACGGCGTTGTTCTGGCCACCAAGTTCGGCAACGTGCGCGGGCCGGACGGCAAGTTCCTCGACATCAACGGCCGGCCCGAGTACGTCCGCCAGGCCTGCGACGCGAGCCTGCGCCGCCTGAAGGTCGAGACCATTGACCTCTACTACCAGCATCGCGTGGACCGAACCGTTCCGATCGAGGAGACCGTGGGGGCGATGTCGCGCCTGATCGAAGAGGGCAAAGTCCGCTTCCTGGGCCTGTCGGAGGCCGCGCCCGCCACGATTCGCCGCGCGCACCGCACGCACCCCATCAGCGCGTTGCAGACGGAATACTCGCTCTGGAGCCGCGACCCCGAGGATGAAATCATCCCGACCTGTCGGGAGCTCGGCATCAGCTTCGTCGCTTACAGCCCGCTGGGCCGCGGCTTCCTCAGCGGGAAGATCCAGAGCCTCGACGACCTGACTCCCGACGACTGGCGCCGCAACATGCCGCGCTTCCAGGGCGACAATTTCCGGAAGAACCTCGACTTGGTCCGCCACGTTCAGGAAGTCGCCGCGGCCAAACGATGCACGCCCTCGCAAGTGGCGCTGGCCTGGGTGTTGGCGCAGGGCGTAGACATGCTGCCGATCCCGGGAACCACCAGCCGCGCGCATCTCGAGGAGAATCTCGCCGCGCTCGACGTTGCGCTCACTCCGGAGGACCTGGCGCGCATCGACGAAATCGCGCCAAAAGGCGCTGCGGTCGGCGAGCGCTACCCGGAAATGGCGATGAAGGTCGTGAACGGTTGACTTGCCTCGACCCCGAGGCGTCCAGTGACTTACTTGTGCAAGCCGCTTGCCCCCGGGGGCTTCCTTGTTGGAGAATGTTTTCATTCGGACGATCCCTTTTGAGGCGAAGGTATGCCAGGGTTTGACTTCGATCTGCTGGTGATCGGCTCCGGACCGGCCGGCCAGCGCGCCGCCATCCAGGCGGCCAAGTTGGGCAAGCGCGCGGCGATTGTCGAGCGCAAGACGGTCATCGGCGGGATCTGCATCAACAGCGGTACCATTCCCAGCAAGACGCTGCGCGAAGCGGCTCTCTATCTCTCCGGCTACCGCCAGCGGGAGTTCTATGGCGAGTCGTACAAGGTCAAGCCGGACATCACCATGCAGGACCTGCTCTTCCGCACCGAGCACGTCATCCGGCACGAGCTGGATGTGACGCGGGACCAGCTCGGCCGCAACCGCGTAGAACTGATCAACGCCGAGGCCTCGTTCATCGACCCCCACACGCTGCGCCTGAACCTGCTCGGCCAGGGTGTCGAGCGGACCGCCGCCGCCGCCAACATCGTCATCGCCACGGGGACGATTGCGACCCGCGATACCGCCATCCCCTTCGACGGCGAGACGATCTTCGTCAGCGACGACATCCTCAGCCTCAAGACCCTGCCGCGCACGCTTGCCGTGATCGGCGGCGGCGTGGTCGGCAGCGAGTACGCCAGCATCTTCACCGCGCTCGGCGTTCGCGTGACGCTGGTGGATCGCCAGCATCGTCTGCTGCCCTTCGTCGACGAGGAAATCATTGAGGCGCTCACCTATCACCTCCGCGAAAACCGCATGACGCTCTGGCTGGGCGAAACCGTGAGCGGGATCGAGCGCGAGGAAAACGCCTCCGGCCCTCATGTGAAAATTCATCTCGCCAGCGGCAAGCAGATTGTTGCCGAGAAGGCGCTCTACAGCATCGGGCGCACCGGCGCGACGAAGAGCTTGAATCTGGAGGCCGCGGGCCTCCAGGCCGATGAGCGCGGCCGCCTGAAAGTGAACGAGCACTACCAGACCGCGGTGCCGCACGTCTACGCCGCCGGCGACGTGATCGGCTTTCCCAGCCTTGCCTCGACCTCCATGGAGCAGGGCCGCCTCGCCGCCTGCCACGCCTTCGGCGTCAAGGCGGAAAGCGCGCCGTCGCTCTTCCCCTACGGCATCTACACCATTCCCGAGATTTCCTACGTGGGCCGGAACGAAGAGGAATTGACCGAGCAGAACGTTCCCTACGAGGTGGGCAAAGCCCACTACCGCGAGATCGCGCGCGGACAAATCATCGGGGACACCACCGGCATGCTCAAGCTCATCTTCAACCGCGAGACACGTGAACTGTTGGGCGTCCACATCATGGGGGAGAACGCCAGCGAAATCGTCCACATCGGCCAGGCCGTGCTTACCTTCGGCGGCAAGATAGACTACTTCATCAACAACGTCTTCAACTATCCTACCCTCGCCGAGTGCTACAAGACCGCCGCCTTCGACGGCGTCAACCGGCTGGGGGGATAGCTGTAGCGGCGGCGTGCTCCCCGCCAGGTGCGTTCTTGGTAGGGGAGGGCTTTGCCCTCCCGCGGGAGCTCGGAGGGCTCCCCTACCCGCCGCTCATAGAGCGGCGCTACAGCACGCTCCTCGATCATCTGAGGTTGGGGCGGTTCGCAAACCGCCCTGGGCATCCGTCAGCCCACGGACGCCCCTACTGCGGATTGATTTCTCCCCATCCCTGACCCGCCCGCCTGAGAAGGCCCGCACCAGCCAGCGCAGTCGCAGACATCACACGACAATCTCTGCGCCGGGCACGAGCCTGGCTGCAATGCAACTTCAAATGGCGCGTTTGATGTACGCGCTAATCTGTTTCAGGCTGTCGGGGAGAGGTGCGTCCGTCGGGATGAAAGGCAAACCAGCGGCAGAGAGCCGAATTCCGATGTCTGCAATACTTCGGAGGTCAGTCAAGTTTATTTCTCGGAGTACGTCGACCAGCTGATTGTGCAGTTGCTCCAGCAAGTTTCGGTCCTTGGTGGCCCAATGGAACTGGACGCCCATGCGGCCTATATCCTCAGCCTGCCAAGGCATGATGCTTGTCCGAGGGACGCTAAACACAAGAAGGTAGCGTGTCTTCGTCATCACCACGACTTCCCCTTCACGCGTCTGAACCCTCGTCAGAAAAGGCGTGTTCATTGATTTCTCCTCATGCCTGCCGCGCCGGTCTGAGAAGGCCCGCGCCGACCTCGGAATGCCATCAGTTATATCAGGCCCTTCCGCTTGGCCTCTGCAAACAAATCCTCAATTTCATTCCAATCAATCCCAGACAGAAGCCTCGGCTCGGCTGCGGGCCAGTTATCGAGACATCCGCCCGCCACTGCCCGCATTATCTTGACCTTAGCCGCAGCTTCCCAGTGTGCGTCTGTCGGTGCGTCGCCTGGTGTCGCGGATGCGGGCTTACGGACCATGCGCGGCACTGGCACGGCAATTTTGAATTCCTCTTGAACTCCGTTAACCTTGGCAGAGACGAGGTATGTCCACCCATCTTGGGTAGGCTCTCGCGTCCACTTGCCATCTTCAAACTGCTCAACCAATCTCCGAGGGTTCATACTGTGACCTCGCGGGTTTTATCAAAAAGAATCGTCTGCTTTCGCGCGACTGTCAAGACAAGTGCTAGCCCACCCACTACTCGAACTGGAACCCAGTCTCAGCAATCTCCGGGTCAAAAGTCTCAAGCCAATCTATGAGCAACCCGAGCATTAAGAATGCGGCGCGGCACGAAGGCTCCAAAACTTGGTTTGTTGCGGAGTAGCCTTGCTTCCAAAGGTCGTGAATCACTCTGTTGCGGCGACGGTTGAACTGGGTCAACTCCTCTACGAAATCAGCGTTGCTCTGCCCCTGGCTCCTTAGGTATGTGCCGTATGCACTAATCAAGTCCTCAAAACGCTCCCTTCCTGTGCGACTCAGAAACGCTCGCAGGAGTGACTCCACCAGGGCATGCGCCAGCAGGAAGCAAAGAACGTAATCAGCCCGGTCGTAGGCTCGCCGAGCCGCGCTCTCGTTTTCGGTGACCACTACCCGGTCCACGATGTGCCCGTTGCTACTATTACCCGCCATCTATCTTGCCCTCCTCAAATCTACTCAAGGCTGGGGTGGCAGAAATATCGCGTATTTTGCTATGTTCGAGAATCCATCGCGGGCGGGGCAAGCCCCGCCCCTACTTATACGCCGGGATGCCGGTCGCGCGCGTGCGACGTAGCGGCGGCCTTGAGGTCGCCACCTTCGTGGCCGCCTGAAGGCGGCCTCTACTTATACGCCGGGATGCCGGTCGCGCGCTCGCCGATGATGAGGGTATGGATATTGTGTGTGCCCTCGTAGGTAAAGACGGATTCCAAGTTGCACATGTGGCGGAAGATGGGGTACTCGTCGGCGACGCCGTTGGCCCCCAAAATATCGCGCGCGGCGCGGGCCACGTCGAGCGCGATCTTGACGTTATTGCGCTTGAGCATGGAGACGTGGGCGTGGTCGGCGCGGCCTTTGTCCTTCATGCGGCCGACTTGCAGCGCCAGCAGTTGCGCCTTGGTGATTTCCGTCACCATGTCGGCGAACTTGGCCTGCACGAGCTGATGTGACGCGATGGGCTTGTCGTCAAACTGTTTGCGGATCTTGGCGTATTCGAGCGACTCGTTATAGCAGGCCATGGCCGCGCCAATGGCGCCCCAGCCGATGCCATACCTCGCCTGCGTCAGGCAGGCGAGCGGCGCCTTCATGCCCTGCGCCTTGGGGAACATATTCGACGCGGGCACGCGCACGTCCTGAAGCGAAAGCGTTGACGTCACCGAGGCGCGCAGCGACCACTTGCCTTTGTAATCCTTCGCGGTGTAACCCGGCGTGCCTTTCTCGACAAGAAATCCGCGCACGCCTTCGTCGGTGCGCGCCCAGACCACAGCGACATCAGCGATGGTGCCGGAAGTGATCCACGCCTTCTCGCCATTCAGAATCCAGTCGCCGCCGTCTTTCTTGCCGCGCGCGCGCATGCCGGCAGGGTTCGAGCCGAAGTCGGGCTCGGTCAGGCCGAAGCAGCCGATCGCCTTGCCCTGCTGGAGGAGCGGCAGCCATTTGTCTTTCTGCTCTTCCGAGCCGAATTCCTTGATGGGATACATCACCAGCGCACCCTGCACGGAGACGAAACTGCGCAAGCCGCTATCGCCGCGTTCGAGCTCCTGCATGATGAGGCCGTAATCGACGTTGGACATTCCCGCGCAGCCGTAGCCCTGAATGTTGGCGCCATAGAAGCCCAGCTCCGCCATCATCGGCACGAGGTGCAGGGGGAACTTGCCCTCGCGGTTCCATTCTTCGATGTGCGGGTTCACTTCGTTGTCCACAAACTCGCGCACCATCTGGCGTACCAGCTTTTCTTCGTCGCTGAAGAGCGAATCGATCTCCATGTAATCAACACCATGAAATGGGAACATGACCAATCTCCTTTGAGGTTACCGCGCGTAATTTTCCAACAATGAGTCCACGGTCATTCTTACTGTTTCATCTGGATACAGCCAACTTCAACGTGACCAAACCAACTGCCGCATCGCCGGGGCGGCTGGTATCCGGGAATGAGGTATGCACGTTCTGGTACCCTGTATAGAAAAGCGTGAAGGTTCCGTCGCCCTCGGGGACGAGTCCCAGCGGGGTGCGCACGTCGCTCGACCAGTGGTTCGTGCCGTTGGGCTGGACGATCAGCGCCTGGCCCGCCTCCCAATGGATTCCGTCGCGGGAGAAGGTGTAGCCGATGGCGTTGGGAGTGTGGCAGTCGTACACGGCCGCGTAGGTTCCATCGTTGAGCTGGATGACGATGGGATTCTCGATGAATACCGGTTCGATGGTCAGCGGATTCCCTGTCGGCAGCCGCTTCCAAGGGCCGGCGAGTTCGGGCGCGGAAGCCAGGCCGACGCTCCACGGGCCGCGCAAGCTGCGCTCGTCCTTCATTTCCGTGTTGGCGCTGCCATAGAAGGCGTACCACGTCTCGCCGACGCGATAAGGAAAGAACGAGTCGGTGCCCTGCAGGCCTTCCCACGGTTGCGACTCAGGGCCGGGCTCGAGGATGACGCCAACGTCTTCATACGGGCCACCGATGCCGTCCATTCCTTTCGTTTTGGAAATCGCCCGCCAGATCCTGCCCTCGTAATTATTGAGCCATTTCGCTTTCGTGTTCGGCGCGGACCGATAAGCGACGTAAAAAAGGCTCCAACGGCCTTCCTTGTCGTCATAGACAGGCAGCGGGGACCACAGTGCCGCGCGCGGGTCTTTGCCTCGGAATTCGCCGCTCGATTCGTACAGCGTGGCGAGGCGCTTCCAGTGCAGGCGGTTCTTACTCGTCCAGTGACCGAATTTCATCTTGACCCAGAACGGGTCGCCAACCATCTCCGAGGTGAAGAGGTGGTATGTCTTCCCCACCTTGACGACGCGCCCGCCCTCGAATCCGTACTTGTTCCCTTCGGCCCCCGGGAATTTCACGGTGATGACGGGCAGGGGATGCTGGCTCAGAAGTACGAACTTGGCTCCTGGCTCTGCCCCGGCGGCGGTGATGGCGGCTAATAAAACGAAGGGTGCAAACAAGGGCACATTCAATCGGGCTCTCAAATCCCCCCCTTTCGCGAGAAGCATAGCAGCCTCCCACCGGAGATGGTAGGGACGCTGTGTCGCTGTGGCTTTTGAATCGCCTGGGGACGACATATAATCAAATCCCTTATGGACGAGCGCATTCGCCTTACGGCGATGGTGAAGGCGGCGGGTTGAGCGGCCAAGTTGAGTCCAAGTATTTTGGACTCGGTGCTCAGCAAGCTGCCTAAGCAATTCGATCCGAACGTCCTGATCGGCTTCGATACCGCCGACGACGCGGGAGTGTATCGTCTCTCGGACGACCTCGCGCTGGTGCAGACGGTGGATTTTTTCACGCCCATCGTCGATGACCCGTACACGTTCGGCCAGATCGCCGCAGCGAATTCCCTGAGCGACGTTTACGCGATGGGTGGGCGGCCAATTTCGGCACTCTCCATCGTCGGCTTTCCAAACAAGGCCGACCTGCTCGATATTCTGGAGAAGATTCTGCAAGGCGGGCTCGCCAAGATGCAGGAGGCGCAGTGCACGGTGATTGGCGGGCACTCGATTGGCGACGATGAAATGAAGTTCGGCTACGCGGTGACGGGCGTGGTGAATCCGCACCGCGTGTGGGCCAACGCCGGGGCGCACGCAGGCGACCGGCTAGTGCTCACGAAGCGGCTGGGCACGGGAATTATCGGCACAGCAATCAAGCAGGGCGCGGCGAGCGAGGCCGCCGTGAAGGCCGCCATCGAGTCCATGGCCACGCTCAACCGCGCTGGCGCCGAGGTGGCGCTGGCCTTCCCTGTCCACGGCGCGACGGATATCACCGGCTTCGGCCTGCTCGGGCACGCCCGCGAGATGGGGGTGGCGAGCAAGGTCAGCCTGGTGATTGACCACGCGAAGATTGAATTCCTGCCCGAGGCGGCCGAGTACTCGCGACGAGGCTTCCTGCCCGGCGGGTTGAAACGCAACATCGAATTCATCACCGGCTGCGTGGAGTTCGCAGACGAGATTCCGGAAGAAACACGCAGCCTGCTCTTTGACCCTCAAACCTCCGGCGGGCTGCTACTGTCGGTGGAGGCGTCCTCCGAAGCGCCCCTCGTCGCCGCCCTCCGGGAGCGCGGCGTGACCGCGCAGGAAGTCGGCGAGGTTCTGACCCAGACCCATCCGCTCATCCGGGTCCGGTAGTCCCCGGAGGAACGGCCTCATTGCCATCCTGAAAGCCTTGCGCCTGAACAAACGCTCCAATGGTTCATCAAACCGGTTCCGTTTTATTCCAGGAGAAGAAATCGGCGATCAGCCAAGAGTGGTTGCGCGCGCGAAGGAATTGGGTTGCCGCAGCGTCCACGCTGGGGTTCCTGATTCTGTTTGCGTTCCTCGCCATTTATTAACTCCAGCCTTCCGCAGCCGTGCCCGCCGATGCGCCCGTCGGCGTTTTTTCTGCCGACCGCGCCCAGGAGCTTTACCGCGCCATGGGCTTCAAGCCCATTGCCGCGTATCGCGCCAACCCTGTTGCGGGCGCGCTCTTCTTCGAACTGAGCCTGCTCTGAGCGCCTTGCGCCGCGGCGATGCGGCCCCATCCAACGACGCGCAGTTCAGATTGCCTTCGTTACGGCGATGCGCATCTCGGTAGATTGTGTCCGCTGCTGGGCGTCCTGGCCTGACCAAATTTCCATGGGCGGCCCGGCGGGCACGTAGCCCTGCTCGACAACCCACCTTAGGAAGGCTGCCCAGTGGGCATCCGAGTCTTGTCCCCACGGGCCCGAAACCACCGTCGACGCGACGAGGTCGGCAGGCAAGGCTCTCAACTCAAAAGGAGGCTGGAGCCGGATGCCTCCCATGACTGCGTGGCCTACTAAGATAGGGTAGCCAACTTCCCACGCCACCTTGGACCCCGGTTTCCCATTCATACTCGAGAAGTACCGACCGAAAGGAGGGCCAACAGGAGTCACGCCCATTTCGTTCAAGTGTGATTCGACCGCCTGAACAGCAGCCCGAGTCTGCAAGTACGATCCCTTCATCGGTACGACCACTGCAGTCAGCGCCTCGGCCTGCCGGATCTCCGGCCGCAGAGTCTTTTGCGCTGAGCCCAGCTGATTGCCATGTGGCTCTGCATTTGGAATTACGATCGCCGTGTACCCTGTCGGAGGGGTCATGTCGAATAGTGATCGATTGATCTCGGCATCCACCCGGATGTCCTTGATGTGCACCTGGTAGAGTGGCTTGCCCGGTTCCTGAATCGTGATGTCAACATGGTCGGGGTTCCCAGTTGGCGCATCCACCCATAAGTCGAGCCATTTGAGCCCGGGAATGCCGCTGCCGGACGGCGCCTGACGTACCCGATATCCAAGCAGCCGCCTGTCTCCCACCCACTGTTCACCGATGGATTCGTCGGCTGTCTTGGGGAGCGACTTCCATTGCTCCACAAAATCCGTCGAGTTCGCGAGACTGTCGACCTGCTTGACTTCTTCAAACATGTAATTCCGGGTGGCATGCATCAAAATCATCTGCTTGCCGGTGCCATCGGTTCTCAGCTCAATCCCCCACGAGCACTTGACCCGGCGATATCCGGGAGCGAGATAGCTGAGGTCGACTTCCGTATACGGCGCCAAGACAACCGTGTACTGCAGCGATTGAGCGTTCCTGAGTTGCGCCGCGGCGGCCGCGTAGGCACGGCTCGCATTCGATCCCTTTGGAATGAGCACCAGTGCCACGACGATAGCCGCCAACACGGCCGCAGTCATCGCAGGCACGCGGAACGAAGTGGGGTGTATGAGCGAATACACCAGCATCCGTAGCCGGCTCGGTGGCCTTTGCTCGACCCTTGTCCGGAACTCCGCAAGTCTGCTTCGCAAGCGTACTTCCACATTAGCCGGGACTTCCACCTGAGTACTCCTCCGAATGAGTTCATCCACATCATGGTCAGTGTCAAGCATGGATACTTTCCTCCCTGTGGACTGCCGGGATTACATGTCGGAGCAGGGCGCGCAGCTTGTTACGGGCACGCGCCACGTGTTTCCGCACGGTTACTTCGCGGCAATCCATTGCCACCGCGATGTCGCTGTAAGGGATTTCCTCGATCGCGTGCATCAGGATTGCTTGGGCCTGGTTCTTCGACAGACATCCGATAGCCTGGAGCACCTGTGTGCTCTGGTCTGCGCCGGAAATCTCCTGGATGACGGACGGCGAGGAGTCTGGGATATCCTGTGGGATTGCGCCCACATC
>JAIQGB010000094.1 GCA_020072905.1 Terriglobia bacterium
GGCGTATTGGAGCAGATCGTCGGCGGGTGGAGCGCGCAAGGAATTCTTACCGTGCAGAACGGCTTCCCCTTCAATCTTGGATGTCAAATCACCACGAACGCGTTCCCTTCCAGCAACAATTGCGTCGCCCTCATGGTGCCCGGCGAGAACCTCTACGCTCACCAGGGACCGGACGTCGGCATCACGCATTTCCTTAACGCTGCTGCATTCGCCGACCCGCCCGTGGCGACAGCGGTCGGCCAAACGGATTTCGCGCCATTCGGGGGCAGGCCCTCTCAGGTGCACGGCCCCACTTTTAGCAATCTAGACCTCTCGGTGTTTAAGGACTTCCGGACCACCGAACGCACGCGCCTGCAGTTTCGGGCGAGTTCTTCAACTTCTTCAACCACCCCAACTTTGGAAATCCGGGAAACCTGAACTTTCTTAACACACTGAGTTTTGCTCAAATCACGGGCACGCGTGGCATCCCCCGAGAGATCCAGCTTGCCTTGAAGTTCTACTGGTAAGTCTTGAATTGTCGCCCTGCGAGCGATCGGGGAGGGACCGAGTCAGTCTCTCCCCCTTATTCCAGAATTGCCGATTTCGACGGCCGTATCAAAAAGCTCCCACCCTAGGAATCACGTTGAGGTAGTCCTCTTTGATTGGATTTGATGCCCAACGCACAGCGCGGCTGACAAGAAGCGTGTTAATAGCCGTACTGGGGTCGCTAAGCGGAGCCTGCGGCACAGCTGTCAGAAAGACGAATGTCAGCCCACTGGGTAGTCCCCCAGCGGTCGCTACACCTGACCTTCCGCTGCAAACCCAAGGGCGATGGATCGTGGACCGGAACAACCAGCGCGTGAAATTGGCGGGTGTTAATTGGTACGGTGCCGAGGAGCAAGACTATGTGGTGGCGGGTCTCGAGCTGGCGAAGCTGGTTGACATCGCTGTGGAGATCAAGCGCATGGGATTCAATTCCGTGCGGCTGCCGTGGTCAAACGAGCTTTACGAAAGCAATCCGCTGGTCAGTGATGCGGCGGTGGCGGCGAATCCTCAATTGAAAGGCCTGCACGCCATGGATGTCTTTGACGCCGTGGTCAATGCACTTGCCGCTCAAGGCTTGCTGATCATCCTCGACAATCACGTCAGCACTGCCGACTGGTGCTGCTACGACACCGACGGCAACGGACTGTGGTACAACCCCCGGTATCCTGAAACAAACTGGATCGTCGACTGGCAAGGTATGGCGGAGCGTTACAGGTCTCAGCCCACTGTAGTTGCTGTCGATCTGCGCAACGAACTTCGCGCCGGAGCGACTTGGGGAGGCGACCCGCAGTATGACTGGCACGCCGCGGCCCAGCGCGCAGGCAACGCCATCCTGAGCGTCAATCCCAACCTGCTCGTGATCGTGGAGGGCATCAACTACGCGTCGGGTTTGACCGGCGTGGCGCAGTCGCCCATCGTTCTGAACTTTCCGAACCGCGTGGTTTATTCCGCGCACGATTATGCCTGGTTTCACAGCGGGCTTACCAGCTACGGTCAGGTTCAGCAGCAACTGAATCAGTCCTGGGGTTACATCCTCACCGAGAGCCCGCCCGCTCCCGTATGGGTCGGCGAATTTGGAACTTGCCACACCGGTCTGTCGTGTTTTCAGGATTCGGCAGCAGGCTCCCAGGGCCTCTGGTTTTCTAGTTTTCTGCAATACCTGGGGCAAAGCGATTTTGACTGGTGCTATTGGCCCCTGAACGGAACGGAAGCGCGCGGCACAAGCCGCACCTTCGGCTCCGAGGAAACCTATGGAGTCCTCAACACTTCCTGGGACGGGCCCGCAGTCCCGGAGGAACCGGGTTCGGGGGTGACGCTTCTTGGGAATTTGCAGACCATCATCCCACCCTGTCAGTAGAACCCGCTGGCCGCAATTTTTGCGCAAGGGGCAACGCTGTGAACAAGCTTTCACGCAGAACCTTTTTCACCCAGGCAGCTCAGACCGCGGCCGCAGCAGGCCTGGCGATTTCGCCCGCGTTGGGCGCCGGCGCGGTTATTTCGTGGGATGACCGCGCGGAGACCAGCACCGAGTCGCTGAACGGCATCTGGTCGTTCAAGCTGGACCCTGATAAGGAGGGCGAATCCCGACGCTGGTACCAGCCGGACACGGCAGGGGAGGGGTGGATCGACGTAACAGTCCCGCATACTTGGCAGGTCTCCGCGCAGTCAGATTCCTATCTCGGGACTGCTTGGTACCGCCGAAGGTTTGGGGCACCCAGCACCTGGGCGAATAAGGCCGTGCGCATTGAATTCGAGGCGGCTTACCACAGCGCCAAAGTGTGGCTGAATGGAAAGCTGATTGTTGAACACATTGGCAAAGGGTACACGGCTTTCACTTTGGACACCTCCTCAGCCCTGCGGGTTGGAGAGTCCAACGAAGTTGTCGTCAGCGTGGACAATTCTTTGGATGAAGATATGCTCCCTCGTGGGGACTCGTTTGACTGGACCCCTGACGGCGGCCTGATCCGTCCTGTGTCGCTCCTCATAAGCCCGCCTGTGTTCATCGAGCGAATCGATGCCGACGCCTTACCGGATCTCCAGCACAAGCGCGCAAGGCTGGATGTCCGGCTGGCAATTCGGAACACGACTACGACAGCAGCCAACCTTGCGATGTCATGTCGTGTTGTCGAGGGCCAGACGGGCCGCTCGGTATCTGAGAAGCTCCACGCTGCAACCGCGAGAATTGATCCGCAGGCTTTTCGCGAGGTGGTTCTTCCTCCTGTAGAATGGCCCGACCCGCTGCTGTGGCACTTCGATCATCCCCACTTCTACCGGCTGGAGGTCGCAATCTACAGCGGCGGTCGTGCGATCCATAGGGCGTCTACGAATTTCGGCGTGCGGAAGCTGGAGGTCAAGGACGCCGGCTTTTACTTCAATGGCGAAAGAGTCTGGCTGATGGGAGCGGAACGCATGGCGGGAAGCAATCCGGATTTCGGAATGGCCGAGCCCGAAGCCTGGATTCGCCACGACCACGATGATCTCAAGGAGCTCAATGTTGTTTTCACCCGGGTTCATTGGCAACAAGACAGGCGCGTGCTCGATTACTGTGATCGGCAAGGCGTCTTGCTCCAAGAGGAAGTTCCCGCCTGGGGCCCAGATACGTTCAAAGGCATGACAAGCGAGGTTGATACTCACATCATGCAGAACGGACTGGAGCAACTGCGGGAGATGATCTCCCAGCACCGGAACCATCCCTGCATTGTGGCTTGGGGATTGTGCAACGAAGTGAACGGACAAAACCCTCCCGCCCAGGCGTTCATCAAGCGCATGGTTGAGGAAGCTCGCAAGCTTGATCCGCATCGCCTGTTGACCTACGCCTCGAATTCCTTGCAGCAGAATCCTGCCAAGGACATTGCCGGCTTGCTCGATTTCGTTTCATGGAACGAGTATTACGAGAGTTGGTACGGGGGAAACGTGGAGTCCGTCAGGAGCAACCTTCGGGCGATTCAGCAAGCCTTCCCGAATAAGCCGCTGGTCATTTCTGAGTACGGATACTGTGAGTGCGCTGAAGGGCGCGTGGGAGGCGATTCCAGGCGCATCGAGATTCTCGATCGTCATACCAATGTGTATCGGGAATTTGACTCCGTCGCCGGAGCAATCTTCTTCGACTACAACGACTATCGCACGATTTATGGCGACAAAGGCGCCGGAGTGCTGAAGCAGCGTGTCCATGGAGTCGTGGATGTATACGGCGGACGCAAACCCTCATTCGGAGCGCTCCGCCGTGAATGCAGTCCCGTCGAGAGTCTCCTAATCAGGAGCCAGGGCGGCTCTCTTTCGGCTACGGTCAGAACGCGGAGCCAATTTCCAATGTACGCGCTGGACGGCTACGCGTTGCGGTGGATCGTCTACGGGTTCGATGATCTTCCCATGGAGAAATACGAGGTGCCTTTACCCCGTCTCAACCCGGGGCAGACGGCCAGCGTGCAACTGAGCCACGCGGAGAAGAAGCCGACGCGAGTTCAGGTGAATGTTGTCCGGCCGACTGGCTTCTCGGTGCTGACGTCATGGTGGAAAGCCTGAGCCCATCCGGCTCAATGTGAGAGGAAGGCGGCTGGGGCTGAACGCGGACTGGCGCGACCCGACCGGCACGGCAGACCTCGGGAGCAATGTACTCACGTTGTTTCGATCCCGTTAGGTGGTCCCGATGAAGCAATCTGATTGTCAGAGCGTAGTGAGAACCAGGGAGGAGTTCGTCACAATTCCGACCTACCCCCCGCCAGCGCCTGACCTGAATCCGATGTTTCTCGAGAAACGCGTGTACCAAGGGAGCAGCGGAAAAGTATACCCGAACCCTTTTACTGACAGGGTTTCAACGGAGAAGAAGAACCGACAGTACCGAGCAGTGTTCCTCGAGAACGAGTACGTGAAGCTAATGATCCTGCCCGAGATCGGTGGCCGCATCCACATCGGCCTGGACAAGACCAATGGCTACGATTTCTTCTACCGGCAGAACGTCATTAAACCGGCGTTGGTCGGGCTCCTCGGCCCCTGGATATCGGGAGGTGTGGAATTTAACTGGCCGCAGCACCATCGCCCGTCAACATTCATGCCCGTCGACCACTACATCGAAGAACACGTGGACGGAAGCCGAACGGTCTGGTTGAGCGAGCATGAGCCGATGAACCGTATGAAAGGCATGGTGGGGATCTGCCTGCGTCCAGGAAAGTCGCGTGTGGAAGCGAAGGTGCGGCTCTACAACCGGACCCCGTTTGTCCAGACTTTCTTATGGTGGGCGAACGTCGCGGTCCGCGTGCATGAACAGTACCAGGCCTTCTTTCCTCCCGACGTAACCTATGTGGCAGATCACGCCAAGAGAGCCACTTCGGAGTTTCCGATCGCCAAGGGTTTTTATTACGGCGTGGATTACACCTGCGGTGTGGACATTCGCTGGTACAAGAACATTCCCGTTCCGACTTCCTACATGGTTGTCGAATCCCGGCATAACTTCTTTGGTGGCTACGATCATGCGCGCCAGGCGGGACTCGTTCACGTCGCCGACCACCACATTTCGCCGGGCAAGAAACTGTGGACGTGGGGTAATGCGGAGTTCGGCTACGCCTGGGACCGGGAACTTACGGATTCAGACGGACCGTACATTGAACTGATGGCCGGCGTCTACACAGACAATCAGCCCGATTTCTCTTTTCTGCAGCCTTTTGAAACCCGGACCTTCAGCCAATATTGGTATCCGATTCAGCAGATTGGGCCTGCCAAGAATGCCAACGAGCTGCTTGCAGTGAATCTCGAGGTTTCGGGACGGAAGGCCCGGGCTGGCGCCTGTTCGTCCGAGGCCTTGCCCGACGCTTGCGTGGTCTTGACGGCAGGAGACCGCGTGCTCATGCGAAAGACGGGGGACCTCGCGCCAGGTGCGCCATGCGTTGCAGAGGTCGATCTGCCGGAGGATATTGCAGAGACCGACCTCGTGCTGGCTGTGCGCGATAGACAGGAGTGCGAATTGATTTGCTATCGTCCTGAAAAACTTGAACCAAGACGCACCCCCGAAGCGGCAACCGAGCCTCCGCCACTGGAACAGATGGCGAGCACGGACGAACTGTATCTGACGGGACTGCATCTCGAACAGTACCGGCACGCCACGCGCAGTCCTGAGTCGTACTGGCAGGAAGCCCTCCGAAGGGATCCCGGAGACGCGCGCAACAATAACGCCCTGGGGCTCGTTCATCTGCGCAGGGGAGAATTCAAGAGGGCGGAGCAGTACTTCCGCCAGGCGATCCTGAGGCTCACGCGCAGGAATCCGAACCCATATGACGGCGAGCCTTATTACCACCTGGGCCTCGCATTGAAATACCAGGGCCATCTCTCGGAAGCGTACGACGCGTTGTATAAAGCGGCCTGGAACTACGCCTGGCAATCCGCGGCGTATTACGCGCTGGCGGAAATCGACTGCTCTCGGCGGGATTACCTGCCTGCGCTTGATCACCTCGATGGGTCGCTTGCAGCCAATATCGCACATTTGAAAGCGCGGAATCTAAAGGCGGCCATCCTGCGCCGCCTGAACAGGCATGACGAGGCGGAGACGCTTGCACGCGGAACTGTGTCTATAGATCCCCTTGATTTCTGGTCCCGGAATGAGCTTGTCCTGGTTCGTCGCGCCCGGGGAGATTCAGAAGGCAGCGAAAACTGCCAGCGCGAGCTCTCGGCATTGATGCGCAACGAGGCTCAGAGCCATCTCGATATCGCCTTCGACTACGCCGGAGCGGGGCTGTTCGAGGAAGCGAGCGAATTACTGGAGCGGCTGGTGGAAAGCCGCGCGTCAGGAGTTCCTGTCTATCCCACGGTGTTGTACTCTCTCGGATTCTTCTGCCAGCAAACCTCGAACTTCGAAAGGGCTCACGACCTGTGCCGGCAAGCGTGCCAGGCGCCGTCGGACTATTGTTTTCCCGCACGTCTGGAAGAGATGATTGTGCTGGAGAGCGCTCAGGCGGCGAACCCCAACGATGCGAAGGCGGCCTACTACCTGGGGAACCTCCTGTATGACAAGCGCCGTTATGAGGACGCGATTCAAGACTGGGAGCGCTCCAGCGCGCTGGATCCCACCTTCTCCATTACTTGGCGCAACCTCGGGATCGCTTACTTCAACATTCGGCACGAACCAGCGAGGGCCGCTGAGTGTTATCGGCGAGCCTTTGCCGCCAACCCGCGCGATGCGCGCCTTCTGTTCGAGATGGATCAGTTGGCCAAGAGGCTGGGTGTACCTCCGGAAGAGCGCCTTGCCCTTTTGGACCAGCATCGTGAGCTGGTGAGCCAGCGGGATGATCTCATCGTTGAGCTCGTCACACTTTATAATCAGGTCGGCAAATCCACCCAGGCGCTCGAGGTGCTCCGGTCCAGACGATTTCATCCCTGGGAGGGTGGCGAAGGGTTGGTGTCGGGACAGTACGTTTGGACGCACGCGCTATTGGGACTCGAATGCCTTGAGGTGGGAAACCCTAAAGGAGCGCTGACCCACTTTGAAGCCGCGGGAAATTACCCGGAGAACCTTGGAGAGGGTAAGCACCTCTTGACCCCGGAAAACCATCTGCATTATTTCGCGGGATTGGCCTGGGAAGCTTTGGGTGACTACCGGAAAGCTGCGGAGAGTTTCGAACGCGGCGCGAAAAAGGAATCCTCCATTACGCCGATGAGCTACTATCGCGCCCTCTCACTCAGGAAGCTGGGCCAGCAAGCGGCCGCGACGACATTACTCAACGAAATTCTCGAGTTCGCCACGCAGCAATTGAATGCAGAATGCAAGATCGATTACTTTGCCACTTCATTGCCGAACTTCCTTCTCTTCGAAGATGACTTGCGGAAACGTATCCGCGTCGATTGCCGGTTCCTTGTGGGTCTGGCGCATCTCGGGCTGGGGGAAATCGGCGAAGCGGAAGCGGCGTTCCGAGAAGTGCTGGCGCTCGACATCAATCACCTGGGGGCAATGCAAAAACTCAGATGGCTTCGGTCGGATGCGAAGGCGGTCCGCCCATTGTGAGGTCGGCCATCGTTTGTACTGAATTTCCCACATCCTGGCAGTGAGCGAACACTGTAGGATGGCTTGTCGCTCGAGCCTCAGAAACAATTTATGATGCCTGTCGCCAAAACAGAAGTTTCGAACCTTCCAACAGGTTCCCACAAGGCGTACACATGGGGGATTTCACTCGTTGCGGCCCTTGGTGGGCTGCTCTTCGGGTACGATTGGGTCGTGATCGGGGGGGCAAAACCTTTCTACGAGAAGTTCTTCCATCTCACCACCGCAAGCCAGCAGGGCTGGGCGATGAGCTGCGCCCTGATTGGCTGCCTCGTCGGGGCGCTGATTTCAGGTACTCTAAGTGACCGCTTGGGCCGCAAGAGACTACTGATCGCGGCAGCTTCTCTCTTCGCCATCTCCTCAGTGGGCACCGCGTTGGCAAATGCGTTTAGCCACTTTGTCATGTGGAGAATCTCCGGCGGCGTCGCGATCGGTTTCGCCTCTAACCTTTCGCCAATGTACATTGCCGAGGTGGCGCCCGCACAAGGGCGGGGCAGGCTGGTTTCCGTTAACCAGCTCACTATCGTCATCGGCATTTTGCTCGCGCAGTTCTGCAATTGGCTGATTGCCAGGCCGGTCCCTGCTAATGCCACCGCTCTCGACATTCTCAGCTCCTGGAACGGCCAGGTCGGCTGGCGCTGGATGTTTGGGGTGACGGCAATTCCCTCGCTGGTGTTTTTCGTCGGCATGTTCATGGTCCCGGAAAGCCCACGGTGGCTCGCCAAAAACGGCATGCCGGAGCGGGCCCGGCGCGTTCTGGCGAAGGTTGGCGGGGAGGCATACGCTACGCAGGCCCTAGGGGAGATCGAATCATCCTTGGGAAGTGAAACAGGCCTGGGAACCGTCAGGGAACTGCTCGAGCCGAGCATGCTGAAGATCCTCTTTCTGGGGATCGTCCTGGCGGTATTTCAGCAGTGGTGCGGGATCAATGTCATTTTCAACTATGCCGAAGAAGTCTTCGCCGCTGCTGGCTACAAGATTTCAGATATCCTTCTCAACATTGTGGTCACAGGCTTCGTCAACCTCGTCTTTACATTGGTGGCCATGAGCCTGGTGGATAAGGCAGGACGTCGTATCCTGATGCTGATCGGTGCAGCGGGCCTGGCCTCGACTTACACATTGCTGGGTGGCGGTTACGCAATGGGAAGCCAGGGACCCCATATGCTGCTGCTTGTCGTCACAGCTATAGGTTTTTACGCCATGTCGCTGGCACCGGTCACCTGGGTCGTAATTTCAGAGATCTTTCCGAATCGCATCCGCGGTGCGGCGATGTCGGTGGCGGTCACGTCGCTCTGGATTGCCTGCTTCATCCTCACCTATACGTTCCCGCTTTTGAACGCGGGCTTGGGTCCGGCAAAGACTTTCTGGATCTACGCAGCTATTTGCGTCGCAGGCTTCCTGTTCATCAAGTTCCGCTTACCGGAGACCAAAGGCAAAACACTCGAGGAAATCGAGAGACTGTTATTGCGGCACTAACCGCCGTCTTTTGTAAGCATCGGGCGGAGTGTGAGGAGGAATCCCGATAATGTGCGCACAGCAACCAAATCTTCGAGCTCCGGACGTGCGTGGGTTCGTGGTCGTGATTACGCTACTCAGTCTGGGTGGCCTGATTAGCTGCCGAAAGCAACCGGAGATCGTCATCACCCTTGACGGGCGCGGCAGCGGGCGGATTTTCGATGGAATTGGCGCGGTCAGCGCGGGAGCGTCCTCGCGATTGCTGATTGACTATCCCGAACCGTATCGGAGCCAGGTTCTGGACTACCTTTTCAAACCCGGCTATGGCGCATCCCTTCAACACCTGAAGGTGGAGATAGGCGCCGACGTTAATTCCACGGATGGATCTGAACCCAGCCACATGCGCACCCGGACCGACCAGGACTACAAGCGCGGCTACGAATGGTGGTTAATGAAGGAGGCGAAGGCCCGGAATCCTCAAATCATCCTGGACTCCCTGGCCTGGGGCGCGCCGGGTTGGATCGGCAATGGGAAGTTCTACTCCCCGGACATGGCAAACTACGTGGTGAAATTCATCCAGGGGGCCAAGCGCGTACAGAGTCTCGATATTGATTACACCGGGGTGTGGAACGAATCCATGTTTGACATACCGTACGTAAAGGTGCTGAAGAAGGCTCTGCTCGACAACGTTCCTTCGACACGCCTCGTGTGCTGCGACCTTTACCCCGGCGACAATCTATGGTCCATCATCGGAGACATGCAGAAAGACCCGGAGCTGAAGTCGGCTGTGGATGTGGTGAGTGTTCACTACCCGCGTGGTGAAAAGGGGCGCCTCACAACCCCGCAGGCAGCGCGAGAAATTGGTAAACCCCTGTGGTCCAGCGAAGACGCACCACTCTCCCAGGATAACTTGCCGATAACCCGCGATTGGGCGAGCGGCGGGAGAATCCTCGCGCACCTCTATAACTCCAATTACCTTGAAGGTGGTTTTACCAAGACGGAGACCTGGAGCCCCGTGACTTCGTACTACGATAACCTCGCCGCACCTCATTCGGGGCTGATGTACGCCAACACGCCCTGGTCAGGGTATTACAACGTGCAATCGGCAATCTGGATTACAGCACATACGACACAGTTTGCGCAACCTGGCTGGCAGTACATCGACAGCGCCTGCGGGCACGTGCCGGGTAAGGGGACCTATGTCACGCTGAAATCTCCGACTTCGAGCGACTACAGCGTTATCGTTGAAACCATCGGCGCAAACGGTGCCCAGTTGGTAGGCTTTCGCATTGCCGGCGATTTGTCGGAAGGTCCCATCCACGTCTGGGAGACGAATGCGACAAAAACTTTCGAGCATGTTATGGATCTGAACCCCGAGGGCGGGAAGTTCAACCTGGTGCTCGATCCGGATTCCCTCTACTCGCTGACCACGACGACGGGCCAGGGAAAAGGCACAGCGACCCCTCCGCCCGCGCGGCCATTTCCATTTCCCTATGAAGAGACCTTCGAGAGCACTCCGGAAGGGCGGTCACCGCGCTACTTGGCGGACCAGGATGGGGCTTTTGAGGTCTGGCCATGTACCCAGCGGAAAGGAAAATGCCTGCGTCAGGTCATCGACAAGAAGCCGATTCTGTGGGGGCCCATCCCGGATCCTTTTACCTACCTGGGAGAGTCGGGGTGGTCCGACTACTCCGTAAGTGTGGACGCCCTGTCGCTGCGACCCGGCGATATTACCATCCTCGGGCGAATCGATTCCGCTGACGTCTTCCAGGATCACAAGGTCCCGTACCCGAGTGGCTACATTCTCAAGGTACACGACGATGGGCTCTGGGAACTACTCAACACCAAGTACAAGGTCCCGACCGTCAAGCTGGCTGAGGGTAGAGTGCCTTTCTCGTTGAAGAGTTGGCACCGTCTAGAACTTCGTTTCAGGGGATCACATATTGAAGGTCTTATCGACGGCAAGACCGTGGCCAAGGCAGGCGACGATACGCACCATAGCGGTATGGTGGGAATTGGCTCAGGCTGGAATCTGGCCGAATTTGACAATTTCGTGATTCGCTGACCTTCGGGAGTCGGGATTAGGGACTCAGGAAATCCTGAATCCCGAAGCAGGGTTACGATAATCGAATGCCAAAGAGATTGGGTCTGCTCCTAATTTCGCTGTCGGCAACGTTTTTGCTCGTTTCGACGGCCCTCGGGGCATTCTTCCCGGCCGCAAACGCATATCTTGTCGAGTCGGGAGGGCAAGATCGAGTCTCCAAACAACCCCCGCCTGGCGCGGAAGAGATAAAACGCCGGTTCCTTAAGGCCGTGGCAGCCTACCGCGAGCAGCGTTACGCGGAAGCGCTCGAGGAACTTGAATGGCTGCTGCCTCGATCTCCTGAGAGCTTTGATGTCAATGAACTTGCCGGCCTCGTGTACGTTGCGCTTAGTCAAGATAACAAAGCGAATCCGTATCTGGCCAAGGGGGTTCGCCTGAACCCCCGGTCTGCACCGGCGCGGACGACGCTCGCGACAAACCTGATGAGTCTCCATCGAACCAATGAGGCGGAGGCGCAGTTTCAGAAGGCCGTCGAATTGGAACCAGACAGTTACGATGCGAACCACAACCTGGGTGAGTATTATGTCCAGATGGGAAGGCTGGCGGAGAGCATTCCCTACTTGCGGCACTCCCAACAGATCAAGCCGACAGCATACAACAACGGCTACGACCTGGCGCTGGCCCTCGTGCATCTAGGAAGGATCGACGAAGCTCGCCTCCAGCTTCAGAAGCTGCTCAAGCTGCAGGACACCGGCGAGCTGCACAGTCTTCTGGGAGAAGTGGAGGAGAAGGCAAAGAACTATGTGGCCGCAGCGCGGCAATATGAACTATCTGCGCGCCTGGATCCGAGCGAGAGCAACATTTTCAACTGGGGTGCAGAACTCTTGCTGCACCAGACCCTGGAGCCGGCGATCGCAGTGTTCAAAGCAGGACTGGAGCGCTATCCCCAGTCGATCCGATTGTACATCGGCCTGGGCATCGCCTATTCCGTATCCCCCACAATGGCAGATCAAGTCAGGGCCCATCTGCGACGGTTTATGAAGCTTGCCCCCCGCGATGCCTCGGCACCCTATTATTATGCAATGAGCCTTTGGCAGCGCGACCGAGGACAACAGGACCCGGAACGGCTAGCGGAAGTTGAATCGCTGCTCGAGAGCGCTATCAGGCTTGATCCGCAGTATACCGATGCCTACCTTGAACTCGGACTGCTCTATGCGAGTCAACACAATTACGGCGCTGCGATTGACCAATACAGGCAGGCCCTCAAAACCAATTCCAGCCTCGCTGATGCGCACTACCGCCTCGGTCAAGCACTCGTCCGCATGGGTGACACAGCGCATGCGCAGCAGGAATTCGCTGTTTTTTAGCAGCTCCATAAGCAAGAGGTTGCAGAGACCGACAAGCAGCGCGCCGAGATTCAGATGTTTGTCTACACCATGCGCGGCGCCGAAGGTGCAGGCCGACCATAGGTTAGCTCAACGGAGAGACATGAGGATGCATGGAAAACTGCTGTTGGTAATGCTGCTCGCGACCGTGACGGTGGGGGCGGCCGGCGGAGTCCGTGAGCGCCGGAATTTCGATGATGGCTGGCGTTTTCTTAAGGGTGACGTCGAAGGAGCCCAGCAGCCCGGCTTCGATGACGCTGCCTGGCGAAGAGTCCACTTGCCGCACGATTGGTCCATGGAAGGCCCCTACTCCCCAACCAACGCCAGCGGAACCGGCTTTCTCCCCGGCGGCATCGGGTGGTATCGGAAGACCTTCCAGCTTCCGGGGTCCGCGCGCGGCCGCGAAGTCTCAATTGTCTTAGATGGCGTGTATCGCGACAGCGACGTTTGGGTCAATGGGCACCATCTCGGCCACCGTCCTTACGGCTATTCTTCGTTTGCTTACGAGCTTACGCCCCACCTGAACTTCGGCGCCAAGGCTAACGTGCTGGCCGTGCGCGTGGACCACAGCGAGGCCGCGGATTCGCGCTGGTATACGGGTTCGGGCATCTATCGTCACGTGTGGCTTGTCAGCACACAGCCCGTCCACGTGACCCATTGGGGAACCTACATCGATACGCCGTTAGTCCGCGACGCGGAGGCGTTAGTGAGCATCGAAACCACTGCCGCCAATCAATCGAAGAATCAGGCTACTGTGCGTCTGGTAACTTCGATCGAGGATCCCGGCGGACGGGATGTAGCGAGCGTTTCCTCCGAAGAACTGATCCGTGCGGGACAAAGCCGGACCTTCGCCCAGCAGGCCACGGTCCCCAGCCCGGCGCGCTGGTCCACTCAGGCTCCGCATCTCTACACGGCGGTCACGCGTCTGTTCACTGACGGAGCCCTCGCGGACGAATACCGGACGCCGTTCGGCATTCGGTGCATTCGCTTTGACGCCAACCAGGGCTTCTTCCTCAACGGCACACCCGAAAAACTCAAGGGCGTTTGCATACACCATGATCTTGGCGCCCTCGGCGCGGCCTTTTCCGAGGTGGAGCTGGAGCGCCGCCTGAAACTGTTGAAGGCTATCGGCGTGAACGCCATCCGTTGTTCTCACAATCCCATGGCGCCGGAGCTGTACGACCTGTGCGACCGGCTAGGCTTGCTGGTGATGGACGAGGCTTTCGACGAATGGACGGCGGGAAAGCATAAGTGGATCCAGGGGTGGAATGCCGGGGTTCCGGGCACGGCGGGCTACCACGAAGTTTTCGACGAATGGTCCAAGCGGGACATTCAGGACATGGTGCGGCGCGACCGCAATCATCCTTCGGTGGTGCTGTGGAGCATCGGCAACGAAATCGATTACCCGGGCGATCCCTTCGGCCACCCGCTCGGACGCGACGGCTTGAAGCCCGGAATGCTGGATGCCGATGTCCTGCCGATGATCGCGCGCCGCCTGATTGCCGCGGTGAAGGAACTGGATGGGACACGGCCCGTCACGCAGGCGCTGGCGGAT
>JAIQGB010000494.1 GCA_020072905.1 Terriglobia bacterium
GCCGTGAAGGTCGTGGCCAGCGATCCGGCCTGCAGCGCGCCGTGCAGCGCGCCCGCCGCTCCACCCTCGCTCTGCATCTCGATCACGCTGGGAATCGTGCCCCAGATGTTGGGAACCTTCTCCGCCGACCACTGGTCCGCCCACTCGCCCATCGGCGAGGACGGCGTGATGGGATAAATCGCCACCACCTCGTTGATCCGATACGCCGTGTAAGCCGTCGCTTCGTTGCCATCAATCGTGACTTTGGGTCTGCTCATTTACCGAACTCCCTTTCCTGGCCGCCGGGGACCTAGGGCGCCGCACGCCTTAACTTTTGCCCAAGTAGCCTTTTGGGGGGGATTGCCCGTTCGTCCCTTTTTGCCCCATCAATTCCATCCGCCTGTTCATATAGAGCATTCGGACTACCAGCCGGATTGGGTGCTGATTTTTTGAACAGCTTTGATTGGGCAGGGGTTACGGGTCGGGCGGAATTCGCTAGCTGATTGCAACCAAACCACTTGCGCGAAATCGCGGACACTTTTGAGGAAAATCGCACAGGGGCGGGGCCACGCCTCGCGGATGTTCTCGTAGGGTCGGTTCGCGCCCGCCCCGGCTCGTGCCGAGAACGGGCCGGGGAACCACCCCTGGCACAGCCTGGCACCCCCGCACCTCGGATCGCGGTGGCCACGCGCCGAGCGCGTTGTCATCCTGAGCCCTTCACTTATCATCCTGAGCGTAGCGAAGGATCCTCGTCATTTCGCTCAGGCTAAACTCCGCGAAGAATCCCCGCATTAAGCCAAGGGATTGCGGAGACCCTTCGTTGTACTCAGGGTGACAGCATCGGGCCGCTCGCGCCTCTGTCGTTGCGATCCCGCAGAGCGGGAGAGGAATCTGCTTGTCGCCGTGGCGCCCTGCCTTGGTAGTGGGCCGCTGACCGGGAACAGGCCCACGGTTCCGCCCTCCGAGACCGAAGCTTGTATCTTCGCAAATCCCGAGCCGGAGACTTACCCAAGAGTCTCCGCTACGGTCACTAGGCGCAATGGCCGACAATGTGAGATAATACAATTGGAAAGCATGGGGCGTCGGCCCCGGCGTTTCTTCATTTGAGGCTGCGGGGCTTTTCTTCCTCACGCCACAGATTGAACACACCGACACTTTTCATCGGGGGTGGCGTTTACCCTCGGCGAAATCAACTCCCCCACGCGTGGGATACTCAACTCTTGAGGTGGATGCATGAAGAATCTTTTTGTTGGTAACCTGCCCTTTGACGCAACCGAAGACGCGCTCCGCGACCTCTTCAGCCCCTACGGAGAAGTGCAGCAAGTCCGGATCATGACCGACCGCGACACCGGAAGGTCACGCGGCTTCGCCTTCGTCGAGATGGTTCAGGACGACGACGCGGTGAAGGCGATTGAAACTCTGAACGGCAAGGACTTCGGCGGGCGCGCGCTCACCATCAACGAAGCCCGGCCGCGGCCGGAGCGCAGCGGCGGATCCCGTCCGGGCGGGGGGGGATACGGCGGAAAGCGCCGAGGTGGCCGCGACAACTCCCGCGGGTTCCGCTCGCCGCGCGATTCCCGCTGGTAAGGACAATTTCTCACGCCCGGTTTCCGCCCGGATGCGGTTTGCCGCGAACCGGCGAAAGGAGTCTGCATGGCAGGTCGACAGAGGCCGACTTTTCAGAAGCGACAGAAAGAAGTCAAGCGCCTGGAGAAACAGAAAATGAAAGCCGAGAAGCGCAATGCTCGGCGGCAGGAGCGGGCTGAGATCCGAGCGGCGAACCCCGAGACCCCTCCGCCCGTTCCAGAACTCAACTCGGACCAGCCTTGATGCAGCCGAATACGCTCTGGCGCGCAGACCTGAGGAGGTGTGCGCCAGCCCGCGGATGGGTCAACTCGGTGGGGGAGAGAGTCGCAGGTAGAGGCGGCGGAGCAAGGCGCGGTCGTGGGCAGTCATCTGAATGAATTCCACGGCGAAGCCCACGCCCGCTTCCGAGTGTCTGACCACGGCGGTGGCGCGGAACGTCTCGTGCCCCACCACCATGCCCACGCGCAGGAACGTCCCGAGCCGGACTTCGCGCTTGCTGCGCACGAAGAGGCCGTAGGGACTCAGCGTGTCAAGGTCGGCCGTCAGCCTTTGGCCCGATCCCACGAATCCCACCGGGACAACTATCTCCACTTTGATCCGCACGGCTCGTCTTGCTTTCAAACTTCCTCCCCGCCGGTCCGCTGAAACCGGGAATTGGAACCCGGCGGCGCCAGGCCCGTATCGCCCCGCCCACGCCGCGTCGCAACGGAAAAGCCGCAGACCTCAACAAACCGAGGCCTGCGCTCCCCCCTCGGCTCATTTGGTTGTGGCGGGCTTGGCCGGCGCATGCCGACCCTTCAGTTCCACCAGGATTAGGTCAAAGGCCTTAGCGCCCGTATTCTCGGGCAGGTGTTTGCCGGCAGCTTCCCACATAACCTGCCCGGCCATCGCAGCGAAGGACGCAAAGACCAACAGGACCGCCAGGAAAAGGCTTCTCGGCATGGAATTCTCCTCTTGTGAATTTGGATTGCCCGACGGCGGCCATTGTATTCTTATCGGCGGCAGGAAACAAGGTCGGGATGTGCCTTTGTAGGGGCGCATCGCGATGCGCCCTCGCAGTACCGCCTTCCAT
>JAIQGB010000509.1 GCA_020072905.1 Terriglobia bacterium
TACGTCCGCCTGCCGATAAGCTTCGAGGTGAACCGCGGGCAGACCGACCGGGGCGTGAAGTTCCTGGCCCGCGGGCCCGGCTACACCTTGTTCCTCACTCCCCACGAAACCGTCCTGGCGCTCCACGGGCCAGCACCCGCCGGGGACGATCGGACCTCGCTTTCCCCTTCCCCGGTGCTCCGCCTCAAGCTGCTGGGCGCCAACCCGGCCGTCGCCGTGCGCGGAGAAGACGCCCTGCCCGGGAAGAGCAACTACTTCCTCGGCCAGGATCCGCGCCGCTGGCTGACCCACCTGCCCACCTACGCCCGGGTTCGCTACCCGAACGTCTACCCGGGGGTGGACCTGGTCTACTACGGCCACCAGGGCCAACTGGAATGGGACTTTGTGGTGGCGCCGGGAGCCGACCCGGGCCGCATCGCCCTGGGCCTGGAGGGTGTGGAGCGAAGGTGGGTGGACGCGGAGGGGGACTTGGTGCTGGGCGTGGGCGGGAGTGAAGTCCGCTGGCGCCGGCCGCGGGTCTACCAGCAGGCCGAGGGGGTCCGGCAGGAGATCAATGCAGGTTATGTGCTCCGGGCAGCCCACCGGGTGGGGTTCCGGCTGGGGGAATATGATCGCCGCAGGCCTTTGATCATTGACCCGGTACTGAGCTATTCCACGTATCTAGGGGGCACGGGCGGCGACGTCGCCTACGGCATCGCCGTAGACAGCTCTGGAAATGCTTATGTCACCGGAACAACGGGATCACCGAATTTCCCCACAAGGTTGGCGGAGCAGGACACCTATAGCGGCGGGGGCGATGCCTTCGTGGCGAAGTTTAATGCCGCGGGCTCAGGCCTGGTCTATTCCACCTACCTCGGAGGTTTCTATTCGGACACTTCAGTCGCTATTGCTTTGGACCCCGCAGGGGATGCCTATGTCACAGGGAGGACATATTCCGCGGACTTTCCGACAACGACGGATGCTCTTCAGTCCAGTTACGGCGGAAACGGGGACGCATTTGTCGCCAAGCTCAGCCCGACGGGGTCAGAGCTCGCTTACTCCACGTACTTGGGGGGCAGCGAGGCTGACTTTGGGCAAGCCATCGCCGTGGACTCCGCGGGGGATGCCTATGTAACCGGCCCCACCCAATCCACCGATTTTCCGACGGCCAGTCCCCTGCAAATCGGGAATGACGGAGGGTCGGACGTCTTTCTGGCCAAAGTGAATCCGTCAGGCACGGGCCTAGTCTATTCGACCTATCTGGGAGGCTCCTCCGCCGACTCTGCCCAGGCCATTGCTTTGGACAGTTCCGGCAATGTCTACCTGGCGGGTTATACATTTTCCGTAGACTTTCCCACTCAAAGCGCCGTGCAAAGTTCCAATGCCGGCGCCGGGGACGCTTTCGTCGCCGAGCTGAATAGCGCAGCCTCAGCCCTCATCTTTTCCACCTACCTCGGCGGCCGGGGACTCGATAGGGCTTTTGGCCTGGCGCTGGATACTTCCGGAAACATTTACATCACGGGAGATTCGCAGTCAGCAGATTTTCCTACGACCTCAGGTGCCTACCAGCATTGCCGTCGACGCTTCGAGAAACGCCTCAATCACCGGCTTCACGATGTCGAGTGATTTTCCGACCGCCGATCCCCTCCAAGCCATTCTGGGGATTTCCGGTGCGGGGTCCTGTGGCTCGAGTCTCTGCGCTGACGCCTTCGTGAGCAAGTTCGGTCCTTCTGGGGCACTCGTCTATTCCACCTTTCTCGGCGGGAGCGGCGCCGATTTCGGAAATGCCATTGCCGTTGATTCTTCCGGAGCAGTCTATGTGGCGGGCAGTACGGCCTCTCAGAACTTCCCGGTGGTTGCCGGCGCGCCGCAGGGAAGCTACCCTGCCACTACCGCGGGCAGCGTCGCCTTCTTGTCGAAGGTCACCGACCTTGATGCCCCCGGCGTGGCGGTAACCCCGCAGCAGATCAATTTCGGCAACCAGGCCCTGAACAGCACCTCGACCCCCCGCGCGATTACGCTGGTCAACGCCGGAAGTGCCCCCCTGAGCATCGACGGCATTACGGTGGGCGGAGATTTCCGCGAAACCGACAACTGCGGCTCTGTCGTTCCGGCCGGCGGCGGCACTTGCACAATTCAAATCACGTTTACTCCGACTTCCACGGGGGCCAAAACAAGCCAGGTGGCGATCACCGACAACGCCCAAGGCAGTCCGCAGGTGATCACCGTAACGGGGACGGGAGTCACCTCGGCCGGCGCGCTGACCCCTTCACCCGCAAGCCTCACCTTTCCGGCGGAGACTGTCGGGGTCTCCAGTCCAACTCAGGTCGTGCGCCTGACAAATACCGGACAGATTGCCGTGACCGTTTCCGCCATCAGCATTTCCGGCGACTTCTCACAAACCAACGACTGTGGAAGCTTGCCGAACGTTCTCAACGTCGGGGAAGGCTGCACCGTCAGTATTACGTTCACACCGACCGCCAGCGGCAGCCGCACGGGGAGCTTGGCGATCAGCGACGACGCGGCGGGCAGCCCACAAGCCGTGGCGCTCAGCGGAACCGGCAACGCGGTTTTCTCTCTCTCCTCCAGCACAAGGTCCACGGTGCTAGTCATCGGAACGACCTCCGCGACTTTCACGGTGTTTGTATCAGCGCCGAGCTCGTTCCTCAGCAGTGTCGCGCTCTCATGCTCATCTGGCACGACTTGTTCTTTTGACCCTTCTTCAATCACGACGGGGCAGAACAGCACGCTCACCGTGAGCCAACTCTCCGCGACAACCCGCAATCCTTTCAATATTACCGTGAGCGGGAGCAGTGGCACGCAGACCGCCACCCTCGCTTTGACGATATTCTTCGCGGATTTTTCCGTTTCTGCTGCTCCTCCCCTCGACACGATCACCGCAGGGCAGTCCGGGAGTTACACCGTCACCGTAACTCCGACGAATGGATTCAACCAGGTCGTGCTGCTCGGTTGCAGCCATCTGCCGCAGCAAGCGACCTGCTCGTGGTCTCCCTCCGCGATGATCCTGGATGGCGTGAGCCCGGCCACGGCCAAGGTTACCGTGAACACCACATCGCAGTCGGCGCGCTCCTTCCGCCGGATGCCTCCCCCTGGAAGCGTGCGGGGTGACCCGATAACCACACTGCGGCTACTTGTGCTTTGGTTCCTGGCTCTCCTTTTGTTGGCAGGCTCTGCCGCAGCCCGACGCGAGCGCGGTCCTCTGGGTCTCAGGCCCCGGCTCATCCTTCGCCTAGCTGCTCTTGCCTCGGTGTTGTGTCTGTTTGCCTTCGCCGCCGGGTGTGACTCGACGTTGTACAATTCAAACCTCAGCCCGGCGACACTTCCGGGGACTCCGACCGGCGTTTACACCATCACCATCACGGGCACGCTGGGAAATAACGGCAGCGTCCAACGGGGCACGTCGGTCAACCTTACGGTGGGGCCAGGATGATACGGAAAAGCCCATGCCAGCGGCCGGATCAGATAGCCCTGTCCGTGGCCTTCAAGCAAGGGGCACCGACATTCGGAAGCTTTCGATTCGCCAAGGAGGAGTTAACGTGAGTACGTTCCGGGCCGGTACAAAGTGGCGCCTCAACACACTATATGGCGGAGCGCTGGTGCTCATTGGACTGTTGGGTCTTGGCAAATCCGCGGAAGCAGGGCACGGGAAACTTCTCAGCACCCATCCCGCCTCTCAACAGCAGTGGGAGGCCGCCTACGTCCGCCTGCCGATAAGCTTCGAGGTGAACCGCGGGCAGACCGACCGGGGCGTGAAGTTCCTGGCCCGCGGGCCCGGCTACACCTTGTTCCTCACTCCCCACGAAACCGTCCTGGCGCTCCACGGGCCAGCACCCG
>JAIQGB010000095.1 GCA_020072905.1 Terriglobia bacterium
GCGTTTGCCGAGCCGGAGGAATTGCTGGCGCTCAAGGACGTCGACGCCGTGCTCATCCCCACGCCCGAGCACTCGCATTCGCCCGTCCTCAAGATGGTCGCCGACGCCGGCAAAGACGCCTATTGTGAGAAGCCCATGGGGAACGTGCTCGAAGAGGTGAAGGCGGCGCGTGACGCGGTGCTCTCGCGCAACCTCATTGCGCAGATCGGCACGCAGCATCGCAGCGAACTCTATCCCCGCGCCGCGCACGACCTGGTCCAGACCGGCGCGCTCGGCGATGTCAGCAAGGTGGAAGTGGTCTGGAACTACCGCGGCCCGCGCTGGCGCGGCCGCCCGGAAGTGAAGCAGATTCGCGAAGCGGACACCGACTGGCGCAAATGGCTGATGACCAAACCCGATCGCCCGTTCGATCCGCAACTCTACTTCGAGTTCCGGCTCTACAAGGATTTCTCCAGTGGCATTGTCGACCAGTGGATGAGCCACGGCATCGACCTCGTGCACTGGTTTATGGACGACCCGGTCCCGAAATCCGTGACCGCGAACGGCGGCATCTTCGCCTGGCACGACGGCCGCGAGAATCCCGACACCTTCCAGGCGCTGCTCGACTACCCCAAGGGGTTCCTGGTCAGCTACTCGACCAGCTTCGGAAATGACTCGCCGAGCTTCACGCGCTACATGGGGAAAAAGGCCACGCTCGTCAATATCGGCGGCGAGGGCAGCCCGCGCTATCAGCTCGTCGAGGAGAAGGGCGTGCACGAGGACGATCCGAACGTCTACGAGAAGCGCGCCAAAAAGGACATCCTGCTGCCCGGCGACACCCAACTGCCTCCCACGGGCATCGGCGACGAAGACCTCCACCACATGGAGAACTGGTTCGAATGCCTGCGCAGCCGCCAGCAGCCCCACGCTACGGTGCGCGAGGGCTTCGGCCACTCCGTCGCCTGCATCATGGCCGCGCATTCGTACTGGCAGGGGAAAAAGCTCTACTACGACGCCAAGAACGAGCAGATCCTCGATAGCCCGCCGGCGGCGTGACGGCCGTTGGCGCCGGTCTCTGACTAGAGGGGAGCTTGCTTCCCGGCCTACTGCGGATATCGGGCCGAAGCGCGGCGAGGGATTTCGCGCGAGAGTTTGTGCAGCCAGCGCAACTCGACCCTCATCTGCCGAATCGTCAGGCTGACCATCCAGACCGCCTCGTGGAAACGGTGGCCAACCTCCCTGCGGATGGCGCGTAAGGTGGCCTCTTCCCGGGCGAGTTCTTTCTCCAGAAACTTCCGGCGACGGCGAAGCTGCAGTCGAAAGACTCCGGGCCGCGCCTGCCAGGAGAGCGCAACCCAGGTGAGAAAGGACGGGCGGTCGCGTTGGAGCGCCCAATCCTCGCGCTCAAGCGCATTGGCGAGTGCCTTACGGCCCTTGGCGGTCGTCACAAACGCCCGGCGCTCCGGACCCGCGACGGGCTCCGCGCACTCCGCCGCGCGGATCAATCCCCGGCGGGCGAGCTTTTCGAGGGAGTAATAGACTTGGGGCCGCGAAATGCCCGCCCAGTCGCGCACCTCGCGCCTCTCTAGTTCCAGATTCGCCTGGTAGCCGTGCATCGGACGCTCGGCCAGCAGGCTCAGCAGCACCAAGTCGGGCGTCGTCAGCTCGCGGGACTCAGCGCCGCGCATCGCGCGCCTTTCTCTTGCGGCTCCAATACCACCACTGGCATTGCTCGGCGGGCAGACGCGGGTTCCTGGCCTGCGCGACGGCCGCGGAGAAAACGTCGAGGCAGCAGATGTCCACGGGTTGGCCGGTCACACCACAGAGCTTCTCGTAGAGTTTCTCCGGATTCTGCCGCGCCAGGTGGGCGACGCTGCGGACGCCCAGAAGCTCGAAATCCCGCAACATCGCCGGTCCGACGCTGATCAACTGCTTCAGTTCGCGCTCTTCGCTCGGCATGCAAAAATCCTCCTTGACAAGCGGTTTGAAGATCGTGTAGATTCACTAGTCTAAATTAGACTACTGGCCCTGTCAAGGAGAATTTGGCCCAGGCGCGAAGGATTGCTCGCCCCGCTGATACTCATCGTGCTCGCCGGTTCGCCTGCCGGCCAACTCCAGGGAGAGGAGAAGACGAACATGGTGAAGAAGATCACGCCTGTGTTGCTTGTCGAGGAGGTCGAGCCCTGCGTGAAGTTCTGGGTGGAGCGCCTGGGCTTCGAAAAGACCGTCGAGGTTCCGGAAGGGAACAAGATCGGCTTCGTGATTCTGCAAAAGGGCGGCGTGGAGCTCATGTATCAATCCTACGCGAGTGCGGACAAGGACGTCCCCGGCAGCGCGAAGGCGTACCCCAAGGGCCCGACGTTTCTCTACGTCGAGGTGGAGAATCTCGAGGCAATCATCCCGGCGATGAAGGGCGTCGACGTCGTCATGCCCGTGCGCACGACGTTCTACGGCGCGAAGGAGTTCGGCGTGAAGGACCCCGCCGGGCACATCGTTACCTTCGCCCAACTCAGCGCCGCACCGGCACCGTGAAACCTGGACGGGCTCCGACCCCGGAGGTTCGGGGTCCGTGTCTTGCCTCGCTCCTCTCCCCCGGGAGATGGTCCGCGGCACGTCAGGGCGGATGAAGACCGGGCGATCAACATCTGTTCCGAGCTGAGGTAGGTTGCCCGCGGCGGAATCCAGTCCCCCTACTTCCGAAAGACAACCAGATCTTCCAGGTCAACCCACGCGCCTTTCGATCCCGGATAGGGCTTGCCGGCCACGACCACGCGGACGGTGTGCTGGCCGGAAGGCAGATCGAATTTGCCCCACAGCCCCTCGCCGCCGCGGTCACCGTCGTCGTTATAACCGTCAATCGTCGCCAAGCGCTTGCCGTCCAGGTAGAGCTGTGCGGTGCCACAGTCGGTGTCGAGGGTCCCCACCAGCATCGCGCCCGAGCCGTCGAAGGTCACCACAGCCTCGGCGCCGGCGGTCTTGGAGCGTCGCGCGCGCCCTCCTTCCGTCGCCTGCCAATCGCCTTGCCACTTCCAGCGCGCGTCATTGAGGGCGATCCGCTCGACGACATGGCCCGGGGCGAACTGCTCGAGCTTGAGCGTCGCCGGTTTCTGCGCGGGAATCGTGAGTCCCTTCTCGCTGGTGCTCCCGCCCTGCTCCTGCACAACCAGCTTCGCCCGCTCGACGGTGCTCTTCACAATCGAGTTGAAGGAGTAGTTGGTGTAGGAGAACTTGCTGTCAGCAATGGCGGCGAGGGGCGCGGTCCATTTGGAGGGAATGCGTTTGTAGCCGAGCATCACGCCCAGCACGCCCGCCGCGCTCGAGGGATTGCAGTCGCTATCCTGCCCGGCGCGCATGGAAACCTCCATGGTTTTCTCAAAGTCTCCCCCACCGTAGAGCAGTCCCAGCGCCACGTAGGCGCCGTTGAGCGCCGCGTCGATGTTGAACGGGCGCAGCGCGCCATCCGGACACGGATCGTCCCGGTCCCACTTCTCCTCAATCATCTGCCAGGTCTTCTTCCAGTCTCCATTCTCCGTCGACCACTTCAGCGTGTCGCGAATCACCTGGGCATAGACGCTCCCGGCGGGAATCGCCGCCACGCCCGCTTCGACCACCTGGCGCGGATCGTTCTCGAAGAATGCCGCCGCGTACATGGCGCTGATGAACACGCCGCCGTACACGCCGTCGCCGTAATTCATCACGTGTCCGACGCGCTCGGCGTAATGCTGCGCGGCGCGCGGCAGGCCGGGCGACATCAGGCCGATGAAGTCCGACTCGATCTGGAAATCGATGTCGTTGGCATGTAAGTTGTGCTGGGGATTGCCCGAGGCGGGGGCCTTCACGCCCCGCCGCAGCAGCCGTCGCGCGGCGAGGTTGGCGTGCCAGAGTTGATACTTCGAGTCCTTGAACGCCTCGCCGTACTGCTCGGTGGTGGCGTTGAGCCCCAGGCGATCCATCACGTCAGCAAAGGTCATCTCCACGTAGAGATCATCCTGGTCGAGCGCGCCTTTCAGCTCCTCCGGCTTCCAATGGCGCGGCTGCTGGTTGATCTTCTGTTCGAAGCGGAACTCCGTGGGCGCGCCGTAGGTGACGCCGATCATCTGCCCGGCCCAGCCGCCGCGAACCTTGTCCTCCAGCGCGGCCCACGAAAGTTGCCGCGTCGCGGCCGGGCTTGGGCCGCCACCCTTCGGCCCGGCACTCAGAATCGCACCCGAACTCAAGATGAGAGAACCCAACAGCAAGGAATGCGCAAACAACCGAACCCTCATGGTAACCTCCGCGGGTTGAGTGATCGCCGATTGGCGCCGAACGGTGACAACAAGACATTCTCCGCTGACCGCTTGGTCTCAGGCCATCTGGCGTCGGCGGACGAGCGAGGGAAGTGTCTCGCATTCTGCGTCGAACTTCCAGTGGAGCGACCCACGCGGCGCGCTGCAAACGCTTACTCTCCAGGAATTGCATTCCATAAGCCGGCGATGAAGCGGTCCGCGGACCGTTTCTCTCCTCCCCAACGCGGAAAATCCTTCCCTTCCCGTTACCTTTTCCGGTCCTTGTCGTCTAAAGGGCCATAAAGGGACGGGCTGCTCATCAGGCCCGTCAAACCCAAAAGGCGGGGGCGAAGAGCCCGGAGATGCAATAATGCAAGGCACGCAGAAAAACTCGTCAACCGCGAAACTTCTCGCCACCGCGCTGCGTATATCTGGACAGTACGCAGTTTCGCGGGAAGGAGGAAAGGCCATGACCCTCAAGCTGAACGGCAACACGGGAATCGACAACCTGCGGAACTATCCGACGGAAATCGTCGAGAAGCTTCGCGCCCTCCTGGCCTCCGGGGCGCGCGCCTATCCGGACCCCACCCGGAAGCAATTCTATGACCTCGAGAACGGCTCGCGGATGTTCTACATCCACATCTCCCCGACCGGCAACGTCTGGCTGCTCGCCTCGTGGATGAAGGCTGCGCCTGCGGTGGCGCAATCGCGGTCCGCCCTCGCCGAAGCTCGCCCGTAATCCCGGCTGGGATTCCGTTCCATCCTCTCTCTTGCTGAGCCGAGGGGCGTGGGTGTGCGCCCCCGCCAATCCTGGCGCGGGGCTATGGCTGGAGATTCACGCAGGTACGGGCGCGGCTTGCTGCGTCCTGGGCGAGGCTAGCCTCGCCGCTACAGCAGGAAATTCCTGCGGCGGTAGGGCGGCCTCTGGCCGCCCGCGGGAGGGCGGAGCCCTCCCCTACCGGAAGTCCTCCACCAGCATCAGGTCGCTGCCGGCTTGGTTGTTTTGCGAGTACAGGATCCACCGGCGGTCTGGAGAAACAGCAAGCCCACCACCCACTGGTTTTTCAAATGAGGCGATGCGCCGGATCTTTCCAGTAGTCGTGTTCAAAAACTGGATGGAATCGGTAGATTTGGAGTCTCGCTTCGGTAAAAAGTAGATCCCGCCCTCCACTACTGCAAAGTCAGAATAAAAATCGATGACCTGCTGCGCCTCTCCCCCTTCCGTCGGAACCCTCACGAGGCTCATATGGTCACCCTCGCCTAGGACGGAGTAAATGAACTTGCCATCGGGAGATTCAAGCGGGTTCCAGCCACCTTTGGTCGTCACCAGCACGGCTGGACCACCTTCGGCGGGCACTTTGTAAGTTCCAGGCGTTGGTGTTGCGGAATCAAAGAGGATCCATTGCCCATCTCTCGACCAGCTTGGGTTCCTTGCCCCGGCGGGGTCTGAAGTCATGCGTCGCGGGCTCCCCCCACTGGTATTCAGGGCGTAAACCTCGGAATGCCCTTCGATATTCGCGCTAAATGTCAAACGACGACCGTCTGGAGACCACTGGGGCTCGCCACCGATCATCGGTCCGCCCAAGAAGGTGAGCTGGACGGCATTCGAGCCATCCGCATTGCACACCCAGAGTTCCTCCTTCCCGGAACGGTCTGATTGGAACAAGATTCTCTTGCCGTCGGGGGAGAATTTCGGGTTATATTCACCGTGTGTGGAAGAAATGAACTTCTCTGGCGGCTTCGCCTTTCGTCCCGCAACCGGCATCTCCATCCGCCACAAATCCGTATTGTATAGTAGCTGAGCGTAGGCAAGGCGATTGCCGCGGCGTGAGATTGTCGGATATGCGCCGTTCGTGCCAATCGCGGCCAGGCGTTGTGGCTTGCTTGCGCCAGAGGCATCCACTTTCCACAGACTGGACGCTGCTGAGAAGACCAGAGACCTTCCGTCCATGGTCCAGGCAGGGCTTGCAGCTCTCCAATTCCCAAAGGTGAGGCGCTTGGGCTCCGCAACGGGTTTGAGGTCCGGAGAAAGGCCAAGCAGGTAGAGATCGCTGTTATCCCACGAAGTCCACCTGGCAAATGCCAGCGTGCGGCCGTCCGGCGAAAAGGCTGGGCCAGTATCCCCCCAGGGGATCGCAGGTGGGGACATCAACCGTCGCTTTTCACCAGTCTCGACAGAATAGAAGAACAGGACCGATACTTCGTCGGGCATATCAGAGCTCGCCATTGCCAGCCAATGCGAATCCGGGGACCACGCAAGGTACGGACCGATGAGGGCGGAGCGGCGATACATCTCTGTCAGTATTCGTTCCGGGCCACCTATCGGAGAAATCAGAACCACAGCGGCCTTGCCACCGGGCAGAACGCGCAGGAAAGCAATCCAGCGGCCGTCAGGAGACCACGTGGGGAGGAAATCCATCGCTGGATTGGTGGTTAGGCGCAGCGGAGTTTCAGCACCGATGAGCTTCACATAGATATCGAAGTTGTCCTGCTTCTCTCCGTCCCATGTGAAAGCTACTTGGCTGCCGTCGGGAGAAAAACTGGGGAAGCTTTCATAACCAGGGTAGCTGGTCAGAGGAACGGCCGTTAGCGAGGCCTCCGGGGGCAGTGGGCGCCGCCAGCGGAACCAGAACCACCCCGCGACACCCAGTGCCACGCCCACGACGGCGATGCCCGCGACCGCAACGAGCCGGCGCTTGAGGAGGAGCGGTTCGCGAACCGCCCCCACCGCGCGTGCGGAATCCGTTTCCTGTTTCAGGCACGCGAGGTCGGTGCGGAGATCGGCGGCGGACTGGTAGCGCCGGACACGATCCTTTTCCAGCGCTTTCGCGATGATGGCGTCCAGTTTCGGCGGCAGGTCGGGGCTGAGTTCTCGCACCGTGGCGGGCGGTTGCGTCCGGATCGCTTCTTGTACCTCGGCTGGCGTCTCGCCCATGAACGGTTGGTGGCCCGTCGCCATCTCGTAGAGCATGGCACCAAAACTAAACAGGTCCGTGCGCGTATCCAGCTCCTCACTGCGTACCTGCTCCGGCGACATGTAGGCGGGCGTGCCCACGGCCACACCTGTCCGCGTGATCGAATCATGGATGGAACTGGCCTTTGCGGGCGAGGGCGTGACGAGCTCCGGCGATTGGCTCGCGCTCGGCTCCGCCGCGCGTTCGTGGACGAGCTTGGCCAAGCCGAAGTCCAACACCTTCGCCTGCCCGCTTTCGGTGACAAACACGTTCCCCGGCTTGATGTCCCGATGGATGATGCCCTTCGCGTGCGCGGCCGCCAGCGCGTCGGCGATTTGGATAGCAAGATCGAGCAGGGTGTCGATCTGTAGCGCCGCTCTGTGAGCGGCATCTCCCGGTCCCCGGTCATAGACCGACGCTACAGCCAGCCGCTGCTTCAGTGTCTGCCCCTTGAGCAGTGGCATGACGATGAATGGCCGTCCCGCATACTCGCCAATGTCATGAACGGTGCAGATGTTGGGATGGTCGAGCGCCGAGGCGGCCCGCGCTTCTCGCTGGAAGCGATCGAGCGCCCGAGGCTCGGTCGCCAGCTCTGCCGGCAGGAACTTGATAGCAACCTGGCGTCCGAGCTGGGCGTCTTCCGCTCGGTAAACCACCCCCATCCCCCCGCCGCCCAATTTCTCCACAATCCGAAAACGCGCGACCGTCTGGCCCACCAGCTCCGCAGAGGGTGCAGATTCCTCAGAACCCGCAGGTTCCATCGCCGGCCGCGCTGTGTCCGGTTGTAGGGGCGGTTCGCGAACCGCCCCTACGAAGGCGACTGACGCGATGAAGCGGTACCCACGCCGCGGCAGCGTCTCAACGAAGCACGGCTCGTCGGCCGAATCACACAGCGCTTCGCGCAATCGGTTGATGGCGGCGTTGATGCCGTGCTCGAATTCGACGACGGTATCATTCGGCCAGAGGAGCTTCTGGAGTTCTTCCCGGGTCACCACTCGCCCCGGCCGCGCCAAAAGCAGGGTGAGAATCTGAAAAGGCTGTTGCTGGAGTCGGATTCTGAGGCCGTGCTTGCGCAGTTCCCCGGCTTCGAGGTCCACCTCGTAGTCGCCGAAGCGGGCAAGACGTGAGGGCCGCAAGACTTCCTTCATCCGGGACCCTCGGGTTGTCTATCTAGCGAACTTCCTTACCATTGTATTGATCACGATGTAAGCCAAAAACACGAACCCGTGCGAAGCGGACATTTTGACTCCGCCTCCGACGGCTTCATCCTTCGTCGTTGCGCCTCAATTGCGCCGGAATCCGTAAGTTAGCCCGCGACCAAATCGTTGGAATCTCGCGACCCGCCGTGCATTGAGGTACCCGCTCCCCTGATTCAAGTTGGCGCCACCTCGAACGGAGGTGAGCGCCATGGCAGGTCGGGATTCAGGGCTCGGGATTCGGGGCTCGGGGCAAAAGACCAGGTTCTGGGGACTGGGGGCTGGGTCCTGGGGAGCCGGGCTGATTCTGATGGCAGCGCTCGCAGGCCTAGCCGCCCACGCCAACGAGCCATTCGACGGCATGCCGGAGAGCAGATTCAGACTGAGGCTGCGGGTCTTCGACTATTCCGGAATCGGAGCTCGGACCCTGCTGGCCGCAAGCAAGGAAGCGAGAAGCGTCCTGGAGAAAGCAGGGTTTGAGACCGGCTGGCAATTCTGTGAGGCCGTTCCGGGGCAGATGCCGGAAGCCTGCAATGCACCCTTGCAGCCGGGCGAGGTCGCGATACGCATCGTGCGGCGCGCCAAGCCGCGCAATGGAGCGCTCGGGTGCACGGAGTGTGGCGCGGCGGTCGAGAACGCCGAGGGCCTGGGTTCCTACGCCACCCTTTACGTGGATTGCCTGGATACCATGCCCAGCGTCGATGGCCTCTTGCCGAGTGCGATGCTGGGTCACTTGCTCGCCCACGAGATCGGCCACCTGCTGCTTCGCGGCAAGGACCACGCCAGCCAAGGAATCATGTGCCCGCAGATGCGCGAGGGAGACTGGAAACTCGCCGCCGTCGGAGCGCTGGTGTTCACGCCCCGCCAAGCAGCGCTCCTCCGCGCTGAGCTCGCGTCCCGTCTGGGGCTGGGGCAGCGTCCTCGAACCACAAGCGTAGCGTCGAAGCCGTAGCCGTCGGCCGTCCTGAGCTTCACAGAACACATAACAACCTTTTCGAGAACACTGCGGGTATAATGGCGCGGACCGCTATGCCTGCTTCCCGCCAACTCGCTACGCTCCAGGCGCTGCAAAGTGAAATTGAGAATTTCCTGCAGAATCTTCGTCACCCCGTGGTGGTGGAGGACGCGATCGAACTGTTCGATCTGACGGCCGCGTCGTGGCGGCTGAAGGTGGACTTCGGCAAGCTGCTGCTAGAGGTCTGGAACCCCGCGCGCTCGATGGTGCGCCGCGTCGAGGAGGTCGCCTACCGTGACCGAGGCCGCCTGGGACTTTTCGTGCGCAGGCCCGGGGGCCGCGAGTCCGGAACGCTCGAAATCCGCGACCTCGAACGCGCCGCGACGCAGCCCTCCCGCGGCGACGTCCGCGCCCGCTTCCGGCGTGAAGTCACGGCGATGCTGGCGAGCGAATTTCCCGGCTGGCGTTTCGAGCGGGTCAGCAACCGCTCCGACCGCGAGCATTCTTTCTCAGCGCTCTACACGCGAGGGCTCGCTCGCCGCGGACCCACGGCCTGGGCGTTCCTGGCCCTGTCCGAAGGGGAAGCTCCTGCCGCCGGCGACGCCGTGCTCGCCTTCGGTCTGATCTGGCTGGACTGGCTGCGCTCGAACTCCGATCGCGTCACCGTTTCCGGGCTGAAGCTCTTCCTCCCCCAGCCGGCTGTGGAACTGACCGCTCACCGCGCCGCCTATCTCAACCATCGCGCGCTGCAACTGGAGATTTATGCCTGGCGCCCCGGCGAAATCCGCCCTGTGCCGGTTGACCTCAAGGATTTCGGCAACGTCGCGACACGTCTGGCCCCGCACCGCCAGGGCGTAACTCTGCGCGAACGGCATCAGCAACTCGTCGCGAGTCTCGTTGGCGAGTTCGGGCCGCACGTGGATGTGGTTCCGGACGCCGACGCCTATCTGCTCTCGCTGCGCGTGCTGGGCCTGGAGGTGGCGCGCATCGAGGGCCTGCTCGCGCCGCGGGTCTTCTATGGCCTCGAGGGAAGCGTGCGGAGCCTGGAGGAGAGTTCTGGGGAGGACCTCCGCCGTTTCCTGAAGCAGGTCGTCGAGGCCCGCCACGCCCACAGCCGCCAGACCTCCCACGAGTTCTATCGCCTGCAAGCCGAACGCTGGCTGGAGGCGATGCTCGTCCGCGACATCACCAAGGTTGATCCGGCGCTTTCCCAGGACCGCGTCTACCCGCAGATACCGGCGTTCTCTGCCTCCGACCGTGGCGTCATCGACATTCTCAGCGTGACGGGAGCCGGCCGCCTGGCCGTCATCGAACTGAAACTCGATGAGGATATCCATCTGCCGCTGCAGGGGCTGGACTATTGGCTGCGCGTCAAGTGGCTGCATGAACGAGGACAGTTTCTGCCCTCCGGCTATTTCCAGGGCATGAATCTGGCGCCGGACCCGCCGCGGCTTTATCTGGTCTCTCCGGCCTTCCGGTTTCATTCCACCACGGACCGCGTGGCCCGCTATTTGCATCCCTCGATTGAGGTCGTCAAGGTGGGACTGAACGAACGCTGGAGGGAAGGCGTCCAGGTTCTCTTTCGACGGGCGCTGGGGGGTAAGACCTGAGCCGTGGGACATGCGATGCGGGAAGCGGATGCTCGGGGCGGAACGGCGGGAAAGTCGGGCTGCGAAAAGTTTCTGCTTGGCGGTTGGGGATGAATCTGGTATAGGATTCTGCGAAAGGTTCCGCTTGGGCAGTCCGTCAAGGGTCTCTATGCGCATCAAATTCTGGGGGGTTCGGGGCTCGACGCCTACTCCGCAAGCCGACAATCTGAGATACGGCGGCAACACCCCTTGTTTGGAATTCCGCTCGGAGGGAGGAAGTCTCCTCATCGTCGACTGCGGCAGCGGCCTGCGCATGCTGGGCAAGGCCCTGATGCGGGAGTCTTCCGGCCGGCCGATCCGCGCCCACGTCCTGCTCAGCCACTACCACTGGGACCACATCCAGGGCTTGCCTTTCTTTGAACCGCTCTACGGCAAGGCGAATCAGTTTCACTTCTACTCTTACAGTCTGCCGGGCGCCACCCTCGAAGAGGCTCTGCAGGGCCAGATGGCCTACCCCTACTTCCCCGTGGATATGACCGCCATGGAGGCCATCCGCACCTTCACGGAAATCCACGAGGGGCCGTTCCAGCTCGACGATTTCACCATCAGCACCTGCCGGGTGAATCACCCGCAAGGCTGCCTCTCCTTCCGCATCGAGAACAACGGCAAAGCCATTCTCTGCTACCGCGACGATCGAA
>JAIQGB010000096.1 GCA_020072905.1 Terriglobia bacterium
CCAGGTACTTGCCCTGCCAGCGATAGTAACTGGCCCTTGGTGGCGGAAGGATGGGTCAGAGTCAATTCCGGATTTCGCATGCGCCCAGACTAGCATAAGGAGTTCCGTTTTGTAACAAACATTAATGCGTTCGTATTAGGAACGCCAACCTCTTAACCTTCCCGACGGGGCGCGGCGCCGCAGGGCGGTCCGCCCCGCCTCCTTAATCCGAGCCCGGGAGTCATCACCTCATGAGTCCTGAAAAAAAGTACACCGTGGTTGTAGTTGGCTGTGGGAAGCGTGGCGTGCATCACGCCCAGGAGTTCTATAAGAACCCGCGCTTCCAGCTCGTGGGGCTCTGCGATATTGACCGGGGGCGCGTGGAAGCTGCCGCCAAGCAGTTCGGGAATCCCGAAACCAGTCTGGACGCCGCGCCGCTGGTCAAGAAGCTCCAGCCCGACATTTTCTGTTTCTGCACGCTGCCCAACTTGCGCTCGCCCATGATTCGCCTGGGCGTCGAAAACGGCGCCAAACTGATTGCCTTTGAAAAGCCCATCGCCACTTCCACCAACGAAGCGCTCGATATCATGAAGCTGCTGCGAGAGGCGCGCGTGAAGAGCGTGGTGAGGCACCAGCATCGCTACGGCGAGCACTACAAGAAGGTAAAGGAAATCATCGCCAGCGGAGCGCTCGGCCGCGTGCACACCGTTTATGGCACGGCGCCGGGGTGGATGCTTCACATGATCACGCACCTCATCGAGTACACGCGCTGGTACAACGATTATGCGGAAGCCGAGTGGGCGATGGGCCAGGCTTCCGGTAAGGCCAAATTCTCCGACAATCATCCTTCCCCGGATTACATCGTCGGGGTGATTCAGTACGCCAACGGCGTGCGCGGGATCGTGGAAAGCGGCGACGGCGCGCCGGACGTTCCCGAGGTGGAAGCCTGGTGGCGCAAGTGCCGCATCGGCGCACAGGGCACGGAAGGCTTTGCCGAAGTGCTGACCGGCGGCGGCTGGCGAGCGGTGACGAAGCAGGGCTTGATGTCGGGCCCGGGCGGAATGGACTACGCGCACGATATGCCGCCCTACGTTCAGGAGATCGCCGACTGGCTCGACGATCCGGCGAAGGTCCACTCCTGCAACGGCGAGCAGGCTTACAAGGGCTTGGAGATCATGATGGCCATCTGTCGCTCGGTCGTCGAGCGCGGCAAGATCAAGCTCCCGCTCGGCCCCGGCGAGCCGGAACTTGAAGCGCTGCAAAGGGCGTTGCCGGATTGAGTTCCACACTGATGTAGCGCCGGTCTCTGACTGGCGCCTTGTCTGCTGTAGGGGCGGGGCGATGCCTCGCCCATGTTGGTGCGTCGTGTGGACGACTTCCCCCGTCCTGCTGCTTTTTCCAACCGAAAACCGCTGGCAAGGAGAACTTACCATCGCCCGCTGATTAACCCAGAATGACTCTGGTCCTATTCAATTCGGAAGTTTGCGTGCTAGGCGTTTGGGGGAGATTCAGTTCGGCATTGCCGAGAGAGAGACGTGCAATGCGAAGGGGTCAAATCCAGGCCCTCTTCCAGAGGCAGGCCTAGGGTGACAATTTGTACCAGAATCGGCTTGGGGGGGCAGACACTTCGGGTTGCTGGCTCCCTTCTCTTCCTTTTCAGCCTGTTCATTCCCGCACAATTGTCAGCGCAAGTTGTGGTGTACGATCCGGTGGTGAGGATAACCCCTCCGGCCGGTTGGGTAGAGAAGCAATCCTGGGAGGTGGTGCAAGGCTCGGCCTTGCCCTTCTATAACAAGCAAGAGGAAGCAGTGGCATTCGTTTTGGGCTACTTCTCGCCGCTTTCCGATTTCAATGGTTTTCGCCGCACGGTGGGATTTGGTTCGACGTCGATACCTGTTCCCATTGACGATTGGCCAGCGGAGGCGGCCCGTTTCAGTGCAATGGCATCGGACACGCTTTCTGTGCGAGTGGGACATGGCAACCGAGCTTTAGTTGGGCTTTCTCAAAAACCCGGAAAGTACCACTATTTAGGGCGACGCTCGCTGAATGGCAGCATTCTGGAATTGGCCGAGTGGATCTCGAAGGCGACCTTGAACGACAAGGCCGTCCGGAAATTGAAACTTGCGCCGGTATTCACGAAGCGCAGAGTTCATGTCGTTTACGGAATAGCTGTCTTCCCCGAAACGGGGACTGGTTACAAGTTTGCAGCATATCGCTTTGCCTCACTGGCTGAGGGTACATCGTGGATTGAACCGCTCCTTGCGTCTGTTGCTCCGGTGAAAGTTCAGGAACAACAAGCAGCGGAAAATGCTGGCCGTGTCCGGGAGCTCGTCGCCAACGCATTTACACACATCAATGACAAGGACTTCTCAAAGGCAAACGACGCAATTAAAAAAGCCATGGATTTATCCCCAGACAATCCCAATGGGGCAGCGTTGAAAGGAGCCATGCTGAACTACCAAAAGAGGAGTCAGGAAGCAGAAGCGGTCCTTCGGATCGCTGCTTCGAAGCATCCCGAGAACGAGGAGGTGCACTTCCAACTCGGAGTGGCATTTCTCAGCCTAGGCAAGAGGGATGAGGCCATACACGAGTTCGAAGCGGTCCAGCAAATAAGCCCCGTCTATCCGGATATCGATCAAATCCTAGCCAAAGCGAAGTTCTCGCCTTGACGACAATCAGCCGAGCGCCGAAGACAGGCCGAAAGTCCGGACCTTCTGGCAGGCGCTTGTTGCTCGCGCGAAAGATGTGCATCCTAGTGCGAACGCGTGGTGGGTCTACTGCCGGCGTCGCCAGGAGGAGTCAATTCATGTCCCACCCTCGTCTACCTGTGACGCTTCTCATGTTGTCGATCACCCTCGGCCAGCTGATTGCTATTCGCAGCTTCGCCGTGCCTAAAGGGCGGGCAGCCGAATCGCCGGATTTCTTTCCCGTCGCCGTTTGGTACGGTGGCGGGAAAGCTCGCGCGCCGATGCTCGAGAAAGTTGATGCGACCAGCGCGGAGCGTTGGGGCAAAGATCTCGATCAAATCAAGGGCGTCGGATTCAACACCGTCAAGTGCTGGGTGGACTGGGCGACGGCGGAACCCAAGCCGGAAAATTATCAGTTCGAGAACCTCGAACTCCTGCTGAAGCTGGCCGAGGCGCGCGGGCTGCGCGTCGTGGTGCAGATTTATCTCGACTCTGCGCCGGACTGGGTGGGCGAGCGTTACCCGGACGGCCAGTTCGTGGACCGCTCGGGCGCGGTGATCAAGTCGCAGGCTTCGCCGGGGTTCTGCATCGATCACCCCGGCGTGCGTGCGGAGATCGTGAAATTCCTGCACGCGCTTTCCGAGCGCGCCAACCGCTCACCGGCGCTGTACGGCTGGGACGTCTGGAGTGAGCCGCACGTCATCAACTGGGCGGAGTTTCCGTATCTCTCCAACCCCGAATTCTGCTACTGCCCAAACTCCCAGGCGCGCTTCCGCGAATGGCTGAAGGCCAAGTACGGCTCGCTCGAGGCGGTCAATGCTTCCTGGTATCGCCGCTTCGAGCGCTGGGAGCAGGTGGAGCCGCCGCGTAGTTCGACGATTCTCTCCTATACCGACTATCTCGACTGGCGCATCTTTATTGACGACAAGCTGGCGGGCGATCTGAAGACGCGCGTGGAGGCGATTCGCAGCGCGGACGCGACGCATCCTATCACCAGCCACGCCGCCGTCCCCGGCCTCTTTACTTCGCCCACCGACGGCTACGGCGAGCCCGACGACTGGAAGATGGCTGCGACCGCCGATTACTTCGGGACGTCACTTTATCCCAAGCACTCCCAGTCCACGCGTCCGTGGCCGTACACGATGATCGCCGCCGGCCTCGACTTCACGCGCTCCTCGGGACACAGCTACGGCAAGGGTTTCTGGATCGGCGAACTCCAGGCCGGGCAGGGCGTGACCGGCATGCGCATCGCGGAACCCGTGGTCCCGCACGATCTGGAATTCTGGCTCTGGCAAGTGCTCTCGCATGGCGCGCGGCAGATTTCGATCTACGCCTGGTATCCGATGAGTTCCGGCTACGAGTCCAACGGCTACGGGCTCATCAACCTTGACGCGACGCTGACCGAGCGCGCACGTGCCGCGGGGCACGTGGCGCAAATCATCGCGCGGAACGCCGCGGACATTCGCCAATGCGCACCCGCGGCCGCGCAGGTGGGGATTCTCTACAACCGGCTCTCCTCGATGGTCGGCGGCGCGCAGCCCTCGCTCTCCAAGCTCGGCAACGCCGAGCGCGATTCGCTGATGGGCTTGCACCGCGCGTTCTTTGAGGAACAGATCCCGGTGGATTTCATCCATCCCGAAGATGTCGTGCAAAGTCGCCTCAGCCAATACAAGGTCGTCTTCCTTCCCTTTCCGGTGATGCTTTCCAAGAATGTCGGCGAGGGCGTGGCGCGCTACGTCGAGAGCGGCGGAACCGTAGTGGCAGAAGCGAGGTTGGCGTGGAACGACGAACGCGGATTCTCCAGCGACCGCGTCCCGGGTTTCGGCCTCGACGAAGTTTTCGGCGCGCGCGAGAAACTCATCCGGCCGGTCGAGCAGGCGAAGATTCTGATCGCGCCGAACGCCAATCTTCCCGGCCTCAAACCCGGGGACGCCGTCAAGGCCGAAGCGTTCGAAGAAGATCTGGAGGCCGCGAGCGGCGTGCGGGTGCTGGCGAAGTTCGCCAATGGCGAGCCGGCGATCGTGGAAAAGAAGTATGGGAAGGGGAAGGCGATCCTGGTGGGCTCGTTTCCGGCGCTCTCCTACCAGCGTCAGCACGATGCTTCTACGAAGCGGCTGCTTCTAGCGCTGGCGCGCGCCGCGGGCGTGGCGCCGGAGGTGGAGGTTTCCGGAGCGGGTACAGAGGAAGTCGAGGTCCGTCGTCTGACCAGCGACCGTGTGCAGATCCTCTTCGCGTTCAATCACGCCCAAGCCCCGGCGCAGGCCGCCATCCGGCTAAAGTCGCCTTGGGCCACGGTCGGAGCCCGCGACTTGACCCGTGACAGCGAGGTCCCTGTGCAAGTCACCGGCGGCAAGGCTCTGCTTGAGAAGAGCCTCGCACCCGGCGAAATCTGGGTGGTAAAGCTTATTCCGCGCTGATTAGTTGGCGACGGGCGAGCTCGCCGCGGAAGCCGTGGCGGTCGCGTCACCCCGGATAACGTAGGTTTGGTCGGTGAAGTAGTATGCCGTTCCCGTCACGCCGACCTGCGTAGGATTGGCGTTCAGGCTGTACCCTTGGTATCTTCCCGAGGCGTCCGGGAGCGCGGGCGTATAGGCGAAGCTGTAACCGCTCTTCACGCTGCCCGCAAGCACGCTGTCAATAAGACCCGCGGCCGAAGGAGTGGCGACGGGGCCCGGGGGCGGCCCGAGCTGCAGAAGAGTGCTCGTGTAGCCGACTCCGTAAGTCGATGCGTAGCTGACTTCGGCGGTGTTGAGCACGCGGCAGCTTCCGATGGCAGAAGCCTGGTTGGCCGCAATGCGGCTGCGTAGCAGGTTTGGTATCGCGATCGCAGCAATAATCAAAATGATGGCCACCACAATCAGCAGTTCAATCAGCGAGAACCCTCGTTGGTTGCGACGCATGGTAAATTGTTCTCCTCTCGCGCCCTAACCTACCACAAGCTGCCGTAAAGCGGAAGGGGGGGGCGACGGAATTTGTTAGTCGTGTTAACCGACCGGTTACTGACCGCCTGGGGTCCGGAGCGCATACACTAGACACCTGAAAATGAGACGCCGAAGTCCCTTTCCACCCGTTGGGCGCACAGGTGATGTGGCTGTGCCCCGCCGCGAACTGCGCGCACGCGACGCGATCCTTCTCGTCGCCCTGGCCCTTCTCGAGTTCTCCGTGCCACTCCGTGCTCAAACTGAGCCTGGGAGTGTAGTCGGGGTGGTTGCAACGCATTCGGGCAAGGATTTGGCTGGCGCGCTGGTGCAACTCTCCGCGGAGAATTCGCCGGCATCCGTTCTGGCGATGAGAACCGACATCGCAGGCGAGTTCAAGTTTGTTGCGGTTCCTGCGGGCTTCTACACGCTTGCGGTCACGCTTCCGGGATGGCGGGATCTTTTGAAGGCCCGCATGGAAGTTCGTCCTGCGGGTACGCTGGAGGTCCGAATCATCCTGTTGCCGTCCTCCCAGCCTGGCGCGAGCTCTTTTGCGGAGTTTAGCAGCCGCGATGTGGGCTGGGGGACGGCGTTCGGGGACCTCTCGCTCCGCCAGCTTCCCAACTCCGGGAATGTCTGGTCGCTCCTCGAAAATCAGGAACCGTCCAGCGTGACGAATCGGATCGATGTGGGTGGCTTGGCGACGGGCGCTCCGGCACTGTTCGGAGCGCTGGGTGCCTCGTGGACGGAGAACCAGTATTTCCTCAACAGGCTCAACGTGACGGACCCTTATCTCCCCGGTTGGCCGATCATTGAGCCCGACCTCGATGCACTCTCCGAGGTCTCGACTTTGACCGGAGCAAAGCCTGCGCACTTCGGCGCGGCCGGTGCGAACTTGTTGCTTTCCACGCCCGAGCCCCGGGACGCCTTTCACGGCTCCACGCGCTGGTTCTATTCCGGCCAAAGCCTGCAGTCGGACCCCCGCGGCGCCCGGCTCGCGCAGCTCTATTTCCCCGGGCCCGAACGCTTCAAACATTTTGTGGACGGCGATGTCCAATTGGGAGGCAAGCTCCCCCTCCCTTCCGCTCCGTGGCCGTTCTTCACATCGCTTTCCACGCAGCAGCTCTCGAAAACCCTCGGCGGGTTTGACGCACCGATCGATGTTCATGTGTATCGCGCGCTCACGGAGGTGACGCCGATTTCTCAGGGTGGGGGCCGCCTGAACCTGCTCTATTCCGCGCAGCACATCTTCAATTCGCGCGAGGGAGCCGACCTGCGAATTGCGCCCGCATCGACCACTCTGCGCAACGATAACTTCCATCAGTTCCAGGCGCGCGGCGAACGCGCGCTCGGCTCCGCCGTCTGGCTCGCGGCGGGCTTCGGGGTTGCGCACGCCATCATCTCCTCGGGGATTCAGCCGGGGCTCACCGAGCTGAGCGCGATCGACATGCCGCAGATGGCTCGAACCGGCGCAGCGCCGCTTTCGAACGCGGGAGTGCGCACCCGCTATCAGGCGGACGCCTTGCTTCAGGCAGTTCACGACGGCCCGGTCGGGAGTCACAGCCTGGCGCTTGGTGGCGAGTGGGAGCGAAGTGACATTTCCAATCGATGGGATGCACTCGGAGGTCTTGAGCGGACGACGGTCTACGGGGTCGGCGTCGAAGTGACCTTGTGGAACACGCCCACGGCGGCTCGCGCTCACACCCAAAACGTTGCCGTCTTCGCGCAAGATGCCTGGCGACCCGTGCGCTGGCTGCGTCTGCCGCTCGGCCTTCGATTGGAAAACTCCTCCGGCCGGGCTGGGGGTGCAGGACGTGGGATTCGTTGGACGACGCTCGAGCCGCGAGCGGGGCTGGTTTTCCCGCTTCACCGCCGCGGCCCGGCTCTGCGCGCGAGCTGGTCCCGTTACGGTCACGTCCTGCAGGGCCGCTATCTCGATTTCGGGAATCGTGCGGCGCTGGGCGGGCAGGTATTTCGATGGGACGATGTGAACAGCGACCTTGCCGTGCAGCCCGGAGAGATCGGGCCGCTGCTTACCCGTTTCGGCGGCCTATATTCAGCCATCGACCGGGGGCTCGCCCGACCTTTCACTGACGAAGTCAGCGTCGGCCTCGACCAGGAGTTTGGATCAGGCTTCCGCGCCAGCGTGCGCTTTTTCCGGCGCGATACGCACCGCCGCATCGCTTTGTCCAATGTCGGCGTTCCTGCCGCCGACTACGCAACGGTGATTTTTCCCGACCCGGGAAATGACGGAGTGCCCGGCACCGCGGATGACCAGTTGCTGACGCTTTACAACCGCAATCCGGACGCCCTCGGCCAGGACTTCCTTCTCCTCACCAATCCTCCCGGACTCCACGGCAGCTTCAAGGGCTTTGAGATTCGCTTGGTGAAACCGCTACGGGACGTCTGGGAATTCACAGCCAGCTTCACGGCCATGCGCACCCTTGCCGCGACCAATCCGGGCAATTCGGTATTTGAAAACGACCCGGAGGTTGTCGGCGCACTCGGCACTGACCCGAATACGTTCGTCATGGCCACGAGCCGAACCTACTTCGACCGAGCGTTCGTCAGCAAGGCCACGGGCTACTACTTCGCGCCCAAGGGCTTTCAGTTGGGATTCGTGGCGAAGTATTACGATGGGTTGCCGTTCGGCCGGCTGGTGTTCGTGGACGGATTCAACCAGGGACCGTTCTTCGTGCGCGCCACGCCGCGCGCTCATCCCGGCGGGTTCCAAACGCAATTCAACTTCACGCTCGACACGCGCGTGGCCCGCGAGTTCCGCCTGCGCCGGGGAACGCTTTCCGGTTACCTCGACTTTTTCAACCTATTGAACCTCGAGAAGAACACGCTCGAGGCCGACTTGACTGGACCCACGTTCGAATTGCGCGTGCCGCTGGCCATCCAAGCGCCGCGCGCCGCACGGCTGGGCATTGAGTGGAGGTTCTAGCTCAGAGGGCGGGTTTGAAACCCGCCCCTACGCGGGAATCGCGACCTCAGCGCCGCGGCGCTCGGCGGAGAGGTAGGCGCTGTAGAGAACGGCGATGGTGTCGCGGCCGAGTTCGGCGCCGCAGAGCGGCTCGCGGTTGTGTGCGATGCTTTCCATGAAATCCTGGAACTCCTGCGGGTAGCCGTGCTGCCAATCCTCGTCAGGAGCAGGGCGGCTCCAGCCCTGCTTGGTGCCGAGTTTTTCCGCGCTGTAGACGTCCTTCAGGAACTCCTCTTTGGCGTTGTAGGTTTCGAGCGCGTCGGTGGGATTCAGATTGCACCGCGTGCGATGGTTGTTGGCGAAAACTTCCAGCCAGTTGTGCACCCCGCCCAGCACGAGTTCGCAGGAGAAAATATCAGCTACCGTGCCGTCGTCGAAGGTGATGTGCATCTGGCCGTAGTCTTCGATGTCGTCGTAGGTGGTGCGCAGGAAGCCCAAGTCGCGGAAATTCTTCATTCGGGTGATTTGATGCGTGCGCGCGGAAACCGTGGCAGGGCGGATGGGCTTGCCGCCGCGCGCCTCGCCCTCCGCGCGCTTCAGGTGGAGCGCTGCGGTGAGCGGATGGCAGCCTTTACCCACCAGCGAGCCGCCGCCGGAGAATTTCCAGATACCGTAGTAGGGTGAATGCGAACCGCTGTGCGACTCGTCGCCGATGATCCAAAGAATCTGCCCGCCGCTTTTGGTGACGATTTCGCGCTCCTTGGCGACGGCGGGCGCGTAGACCCAATTTTCCGCGTAGCAGATCTTCTTTCCTGATTTCCGAGCCGCCTCGAGAATCCGTTCGCAGCTCGCCATGGCCTCGCGCAGCATGGTTTCCTTGGGGAATGTGTTGCCGCGGAAATCCTCGCTGCCCGGACCGTAGTAACCCGTAAAAGGCTTCTCGATGATGACGTGTTTGCCGCGCCCGAGCGCCGCAACGGCCAGCGGCTCGTGGGTCGCGGGCGGCGAGCAGAGGTCCACCACGTCGCAGGCGTCGCAGATTGCTTCGAAGGTGGTGAAGGCCTGGACGTTGCGCTCGCGCGCGAACGCGGCGGCGGAGTCGCCGGATTTCGAGATCGTGCCCACGACCTCCACCGGGACGCCGTACACGCGCTGAAACCCCTGCCAGTGGAATTTTGCCGCAAATCGCGCCCCTACAATCCCTACGCGGATGGTTTCCGTCATGGCCTACTCCGAAGTTTGATTTCTGCCCGCAACGCCCTTGCACAGGTGTCTCTTGACGCTGGCTACGAGGCAGGCGATTCTATCACTGTTGAGCCGCTTTCATTTTTCGCCTTGCACGCGTTCCGTTGCACTCTGCGTAGGGCTCGCCCTGGGTGCCCTCGTTCAACCGGCAGCGTGGTGCGCCGATACCCTCCGGAATGCACTCGTCCGAAGTCAGATTCCTGTCGCCGGGAGGAAATCTGACGACCTCAACAGGAAAATCACCAATTACGCCACGCTGGATGAGCCCCAGGTATTTGTCATCGGCTACTACTTGGAGGACGGAAGCGGTGTGCTGGGTGAAACACTCTACGTGGACCTCTACCGGAAAGGAGAGGGCGTCTGGCTCACGCGACGATTCGAGCGGAATACGGCGGGCGGGGCCGAGGGGCATCCGGCGTTCGGAGGTTCCGTGGTGCGCATCTCCCGTTGCGCAGAGTCATTCCTTCTGGAAACCCACGTCAATCCTTCCGCGGCTTACACGCTTGTCCTGGACAAGGATCTCGCCTATCGGGATTCGATTTATGGCTGGCCGCTGGCAGCATTCCGCAAGGGCGTTGTGGTGTACCAAAACAGCGAGATCCACTTTGCTCCCACGCACTATGTCGAGGTCTCGGCCTACGACGTCGGCACGAGGAAAAAGTGGCTGATTTATCCCCGCCAACCTTACCAGCCTGTTCGGCAGGCGCAGATCGAGAAGGTCCGCGCCGCCTACGCGAAGCGGGGTACGGAGTGGTTCAAGACCCACAACCACCACGGGAATCCGGAATGGTTCGACACTTTCCTGCAGGGCGAGGTGGCAGCGAATGAGGCGATGCATTCGCTGGTCTTTCGGATAGGCTTCGACAACACCGACACGTGGGATTATGCTGAGAAGCTGAAGTTCGTGAACTTCGGCGGACTAGCGCGCCGCCTGGCGGATTTCGACGTTTCGAAGGCCCCGCCCAATGACATCTTCTCGGTACTCGGGCAGGGGCTGCTCGCCGTCAAGAGCATGAATCTCCAGGACGCTTTTCTTGAGGAGTTCACGGCAGATCCTGAAACCCAGGCGATGCTCCGACAAGCGCTGGCAAGCTCGGAAGCGCCTCAACCCGGCTGGCAGAAACACTTTGTGGACCTCGATGCGCGCTGGGCGCGGCCGGCAATCTGGAGGAAGATTCAGGCGACGCTCGCCACTCCGCCCGCAACGACCGAGGTGATCTGCGTCTTTCGCAACGTGGACCAGGAGCGGGACTTCGAGTACCGTGAAATGCTCCTCGATGAGTTCCAGAAACAATTCGGTGACCGGCTACTGAGCGAGTACCTGGAGCCAGAGGAACTCAACAAAATCTTCTCACCGTGAACTCTTCATATTCTTCACTAAGGAGATTCGGCATGACCAAACTCACGCGACGCAACTTCCTAAGGACTTCCGCGGGCGCCCTGGCGGCTGCCGCAGCGTTTGATGCCGCCCCACGTCTCGGCCTCGCCGTGACGGGGCCTGATATCAAGTTCCCCACGGCTCCGCGCGACCGGCTGGCCGTGGCCTCCTGGCCGTTCCGCATGTTCATCGAAGCTCCGGACAACAAGTGGGCGCGCGACCCCAAGCTGCCCGGCATGGACGTGAAAGATTTCGGCGGGATGGTCGTCAAGAAATTCGGGTTGCACAACATCGAGCCGCTCAGTTTCCACTTCCGCTCGACCGACGCGGCCTACCTGGCGGAGTTTCGCGAGGCGACCGCGAAGGCTGGGGCGCACGTCATCGACCTTCCGGTCGATTCTCCAGCCAGCTTGTATGACCCCGACCCCGCGAAACGCCGGAAGGCCGTCGAGGCCACCAAGGAATGG
>JAIQGB010000097.1 GCA_020072905.1 Terriglobia bacterium
ACCGTCTGCGTCTCAAACCAGAGCGGCTCGATGCCGTCGAAGTTTTCGTAGATCGCGAAATGGATATCCACGGGCCCGGTCAAGGGCTTTCCAGCGGCATCTTTCACCGCGCCGCTGAAGCTCACCAGACGCGGCACCGAACTAGTGGCCACTGCCTCATTGCTCGCGGCCGGGTTCGTGGGGCCTGATCGTTGCGCCCAACCAGTTGCCGCACTGAACAGAATCACCAATCCTACCCATGCCAAGGTAATGCGACGAAACATGAGAGCACCTCGATGCCAAGGCGGACAGTCCTCGCACATTTTTGCCAGAAGAATGGGGGGTGAAGACGGCGCTGGCTGGGCTGGCAGAAGTGGTTCGTGCGGGGCACAGTCCTTCCCCCCGCGCCCCCCCACGCTAACCTGCCGGCGCAGCGCAAGACGGGAGTGGACGGGTTGCTGCGTTGCGCCCTCCCTTTTGGCCTCGCTTACGAGCTTGGCTAATTGAGGGAATTATGCTCGCCTACAATTTGGCCAGTCAATAGGGAAACGTAACAAAGAAACTCACAGGTACATCCTGTCGCACTGCAAGGCTCATGCGGGCTGGCAAGTTGCCTCGCAGTCTGACGCGGGTTGAAGATTGGGCTAGGGCAGAGACCTTCGCCAAACGAACCGCAGTTCACTACCGCATTTCGGCTGAACCGGAAGAGCCCTTTGGTTGACCTAACCACCTGGACGGAAAGTCGGCTTCCCGTCCGGAATCGACTAACTTGCCCCACTTGGCGCAAAGGGCGTTTCGCAGGAGCAATCTGGGCCAGCCGCCAAATCCAACTCGGCGTGAGCTGGGGACTGAGGTGCAGCTTAGAAAAAGGCTAGATAAGTCTCAGAGGTGCTGAAGACAGACATCTGGAAAAGCTGAACTACATGCACTAGAATCCGGTGAAGTGCTGCCTGCGGAGAAGCTGTACGACTGGCCCTAGTCGAGTTGGAGATTCTACTTCCGGCCGCTTCCCAGGTGGGAGGCCCGCCCCGGCAGGTGTTGTGCCACCCACCAAAACAAAGAGCCACAGAAATCGCTTTACTCCGCCGCCCCCTTCAAAGATATGCCACCAGCGCGGCACGTCGCGCGGTTAGTGCCGCTTCTCGAGCAGCAGCGCCCAGTCCAGCCAGCCGGGGGCTTTGGGCGAGGTCCACGCCGGCCCCTCGACCGGCGGCAGCGGGACCTTTTCTCCCGTAAACGCGCTGAACCAACCCGCCTCATAGCTCCCCGGCTCGAGCTTGATCGTCACGTCGCCCCCTTTGGGCAGATACACCGCATAGATCTCGCCAGGTTTTGCCAGGCAATAAGCACCGTTGTTGACGAGTTCGTCATGCGGCTCCGTCTTCCACCACTCGAAGCTGGTGAAGAAATCCACCATGTGCTCGTAGCCCTTGAGCATGACCATCGTATCGTCGCCCCGCCCGTTGATCCAGCCGCCGCCGGTGTCCGGCCAGATGTTCGTGCCGCGGCGAGCGCTTTCCCCCGTAGTCCCGTAAGCGCCTGCCATCGCGATGTCCCACGCCACACGGCGTAGGGCCTCCGCGGAGTCCCCCGGCGGCTCCGGCGCCCACTGCGGATAGTGGTCCTCGTATCCGTACTCTTCGTTTGCCTGCGGGATGATTCGCCCCGTCTTCATCTGGATCTGCCGTTCCTCGAGCATCACGGCGTGCTGATTGCGCGACCAGTCCTGGATCGAAGTGAACCCGAACCAATCCGAGGCGCGGTCCTGGTGTTCGCGATGCACCGGGTGGCTGGTGGCAAGGTGCTTGTACGGATCCCAGCCCTCGATCAGGGTTCCCGTTTCGTGCGCCCACTTCTCGTCACGGAAGCTGTCGAGGTCGTCTCCCAGGTCGTAGGTGATGTTCGAGAATGCGGAGAGGCGCGCCACCGCGTATCGGAAGTACCGCCGCTCGTCCTCGCTGCCCGCCGCCGCTTGGGCCTGATGCGTGGAGATATCCAGAACCACCGAGATGATCATGTCGCGGTCCCGGGCGAACCGCAGCATGCGCTCCCATTTCTGCCAGTAGGGAATGTTGAAGCGCGTGTAATCGATCCCGGGGTGGCCGATGCTCTCCGGTGCCTGGGCAATCCAAGGGCGCAGATGCATGGTGAAATTCTCGCCCGTCATTACCTGTTCGCCCCAGAAGATGTTCGCAGCACCTGAAAGCAGCACGCGCATGCGGTTGACCTTGAGCTGGTGTAGGCGCTCGATGCTATTGTTGATCATCCGTTCCTCGCTCCAGCCCGCCAGCCAGTAGGCGGTGGTGCCGTTAAGAAAGTAGTGCTCGCCGGTCCCCCCCCAAATAAAGTGCCAGGGGTATTGGGGATCAACCCGGACGGGACCTCGCCGATGGCCGTCGGACGCCCGGAATGTGCCCGTATGCGTCTTCTCGAAGCCGCCCTGCCGGTAAGTTACCGAGTAAGCGTAGTCGCCCGGCACCGCCGGCATAAAACGAATACGGAAGACACTTCCGTCAGCGGAATCACAGAAGCCGCCCACGGGCAGCCGCTGGCTGTCGCCAGCCTTCCCGAACTGTCCTTCCACAACAACGTCCGTAAATGGATTCTTCGCGTCCGGCGATGTGACGTTCAGGGTGATCTCGACGAAGTCGTATGCCTCCACGGTCTCCGTCGGCTGAGAGAAGGCGACTTTGGACGGGGCTCCCCGGACCGGACGTACCGCTCCAGCCACCACCAGGAGTCCCGCAGCGAGAAGCCACCGCACACTCGAGTGAGAGAACCTGTTGCTCACGTACATGACCATGCCCCCCCGTAGGACTAAGAGCCGGAATTTCCGTTTTGATTTCCCGGCCGACCAGTAACATACCTCTGACCGCCACCGCATACAACGCTCCCTCCCGCTTTTCGGTGACGGGGCGCTTCCCGTGGCCGGCGCGAGGCCAGTCCTACGCCTTTCAAGAGTCCCAGAGCCCGCAACTGCTGCTGTTGCGACCCACTCCTCAGACACTGCCCCTTCCTTCCTCGTCACCGGAATCTGCTCCGGTCTGCGGTCCGCCTACCCCGCTGGCGATCGTAGCGCTGCGATCCGCTTGGTTGTGCAACTTGCATCCCAAAACATGCTGCCGCTCGGATAATCCCCATCCCGCCAATTGTTTTCATTTGATCGATTGCGTTGCGATCGGATTGGGAATGAAAAGTCAGCTTCCCGTCAGGAATCGGCTGACCTGCCCCACTTGGCGCAAAGGTCGTTTTTCGTTCCCAATCCAGCGAACTACCCACTCAGCATAATTTCCGAGTACGCCGTCACTCGCCCACAATCTTGGATTGACTGTAGGGAGAAGCCGGCGCGCATTGGAACTCCAGTGATGCCGTTGCCCACCAGCGTAAGGCTCCCGTCTCTGTTAATCAGCAAGCCGCTGACGGCACCGGGGACGGGGTTGAGAGCATTGAGGAATCGGCCCTCTTCGGTTACGTCCGTATCGAGAGCCGCGCCGCCGGGGGCCTCTGTCTTTCCGCATGGGTTCAGCAGGGTTAGGTTGCCGTCCCTTCAGTTTCTGCGCGCAAGGCTCTTGATAAGCTATCGTCTGTGTGTACCCCCGGGCTTCTTCGGCTCGGCCAAGGCGAGAGGACTTTACTGGGCCTCGAGGTTCGCATTAATCGTAATGATCCCGCCCGAGCTCACTGACATAGTCCGTTGCCATTGTCGGTAACCAGGTTTCTCAATGACCACCGCGTGTTCCCCAGGGGCTAGCTGCAGAGTGGAGGGCGTGCTGCCCACGTATTTACCATCCACCGTAATATCGGCCCCATCGGGGGTGGACTTTACAACCACGGTACTGGGTTCCTGGGGAGTCGGCGGCGGGACCGGTTGAACGGTCGGCGGAGCCTCCCGGGCAGCCGTCGGCCCGCCTAGGGTAATTTCCTGATCCCCATCAACATACGTGTTGAATTGCGCGCCTTTCGGGATGTTCACGTCCTTTCCACCTAGTATGAGATTGAAAGGCACCATCAGCAGGGAGCTAGATGTCTCTTCCCCCTTTCGGGTGGAACTGACACGAAGGCGGACGTCGGTACCGTCAGGAGCTTTGACGTGATCCACAGTGAAGTCCAATTTTCCACTCCGCCCGAGGATTGTCTTGGGCTTCACGTCGACCACGTGGCCGCGGGCCATCGAGCCTTTGGGAATCACGACTTGGTCCCCTACCTTCACATCTCCCGTCACCTGGAATTGAACGGGGTCTTCGGCCTTGTTGGTTGCGGACGAAAGGGAATCCTGGAGAGAAAGGTGCACGAGTGTTGCATCCGGGATTTTGACGGTTCTTGAAGGAGTCTGTGAGCTTAGCACTCTCGGGCTGGAAAGCATGATAAACAATTCAAACCACAGTAGAAACGTCTTCGAGCGGAGCATGGGAAGCACTCCTCGCAACGAATCTTTGCTGCACGGCGGGCATGTGCCGAAACTTGCATTCTGATATCTTCTGCGGGTGAGGCCACACCTAACCCCCTGATCTCGCGGGCGCGATTTCAGGCCGACCCTTGCGGCGGGTTAAAGTATACACCCGCAGTTGCGATCCTAATCTAATCCCTGAACAGGCCGTGGCACTCATCTGCATGGGAAATGGCCGCTAGCTAGCATAGGCCCGGCGCAACGCCGGAGGGCAGAACGGGGTTGCTCGACTCCCCGATCGTCGCCGATCCGGAAGTTATTCTCGCGAATGCTCGCCGCGCCGGCCGCCGGTCCTAGAGTCTCCGCGTACGGCGTCACTCGGACAGAACTTGGGATTTGACCTCGCGGATTCGTCGATAAACGCCAGGCGACAAGGTAGGATCCATTTCCAGGCACGCCCCAATCCCGGCTAAATACTGGCCAGCGATCGGCCAAGTTGAAACAACTCTGGAGGAGGAACTGATGCGAGGTGGAAGAACCGGAAGTACCGTTGTGGTGATTGCGATGCTGCTTGCGGCCTTTGCCACTCCTGCTTTTTCGCAGGCGCCGGCCGACGAATCGAAAAGGGGCTCGGCGCCCGGAGACGACGTTTCAGCCTTGAAGCAGATGGTTGCCGAACAGCAGAAACAGATTGAAGCGCTTCGATCGACGGTCAACGCGATGAGGCAAAAGCTGGACCAAGCGGGCAACAATTCGCTTGCTGCCTGGGGGCAAGCTGGAAGCGTGGGCGAGGTGGCCAGCACGACCCCTGTGATCCCCAAGAGCGCGGAGAAATCCGAGAACGCTTCTGAGACCCTCGCGGTCGCAGTGCCTTTGGGAATTCCGGCCGCCCATCCGGCCCCAAAGGAGGGGGACGAGGCCTCTCCCCTTCAGTTCCGCATCGGAAGTGCTTACGTCACCCCGGTCGGCTTTATGGATTTCACCAGTGTGTTTCGCAGTCACGACGGGGCAAGCTCCATTGGAACCAATTTCGCGAGCATCCCTTATGGCAACATCTACCAGACCAATCTCAGCGAGTTCCGGCTGAGCATGCAGAACTCCCGCGTCGGCTTCCGCGTGGATGCGGATGTAAAAGGCGCCCACGTGATTGGTTATATGGAATCAGACTTCCTGGGCAACAATCCCGGAAACGTCGAGGTGAGCAGCAATAGCAACACTATGCGCTCGCGCTTGTACTGGGTTGATGTCCGGAAAAACAAATGGGAAATACTGGGCGGCCAAACCTGGAGCTTGCTCACGCCAGGCCGCAGCGGGATTTCGCCTCTCCCCGGCGACATCTTTTTCACTCAAAATATAGATGTGAACTACCAACTCGGGTTGTTCTGGGGGCGCATCCCCGAGTTGCGGTTTGTTTATCACCCCTCAAAAAAAGCGGCGATCGCCTTCGCTGTCGAAAGTCCGGAGCAGTATGCCGGCGGATCGGCGGGTGGCGGGCTGGTTACGTTTCCCTCAGCTTTGGCGACCGCGTATGCGGGCGAGTTGAACACCGGCGGCAACACTTTTGGAGTTCCGAACGTCGCTCCTGACTTCATCGTCAAACTGGCGCTCGATCCCTCCAAAAAGTTTCACTTCGAAGTGGGCGGAATTGAGCGCAATTTCAAGGTCTGGAATCCCACCAATTCGAATACCTATTCGGCGGCCGGCGGAGGCGGCTTCGTGAACCTCAATTTTGAATTGTTCAAAGGCTTCCGCCTGCTGACCAACAATTTCATCAGTGATGGCGGCGGCCGCTACATCTTCGGCCAGGCGCCGGACCTGATTGCACACGCTGACGGCAGCATCTCCCTCATTCACGCCTCCTCAACCGTCTCGGGGTTTGAATACACGAACAAAAACTCCCTGTTCTATGCCTACTACGGCGGCCTTTACGTTGGACGGAACATGGCCATCGATACCGACGGCAAGCCTGTGGGCTACGGCTTTACGGGAGCGGGGGCCGGCCAGAATCGCGCCATCCAGGAAGGGACTTTCGGCTTCAACCAGACCCTCTGGAAGGATGCGAAGTGGGGCGCAATAAACTTGATGGGCCAGTATTCTTACCTCACCCGCAACCCTTGGTACGTTGCCAGTGGACAACCCAGTAACGCGAGCGTGAACATGGTATTCTTCAACTTGCGTTACTCGTTGCCAGGTTCGGCCCCAACCTTGGGGAAGTAGGCTGGTGCGCACAGTACCTCTGTGTGGATTTTGTAGGAATCCTTCCGTCGGTTCCTAATATTCGTAGAAAGTTGATTGACGCGGGGCAGCCGCAAGCCAGGGGCTGCCCCTTTTTCTTTCCGCGCGGTGAACTCATGGCTGGGTTTGATGCGTCTCTCGACGGCGAAACTTCGTGATGGATTGGGGGAAATGGAACGCCCGCGCCTCAAGGGGGCGCTCGGGGATATCCAGAGATGGCGCGACCCGACCTAAACATTGACACAGCTCCGCAGCCGGAATTAGACTACGTAGTCGATTTTCGAAATCGAAAACGGATTTACTGATGGCCGAAGACCCCAGAAACAGGCAGGGAACCAGCCATGAAATCTACGCGGGACTGATCCGCATTCACATTCTATACCACGCCTGCCAGGGACCGATTTTCGGCCTCGGCATGATCGAAGAGCTGCAACGCCACGGCTACAGGTTGAGCGCGGGAACCCTTTACCCCCTCCTCCACAGACTGGAGGAGAAAGGTTATCTCCGTTCCCGAGGAGTTCGCTCGGGCAGAACGATTCGCCGCGTCTACACGGCTACACGGATCGGCCGCAAAGCCCTCGCTCTTGCGAAAGGGAAGGTCATGGAGTTGCTGAGTGAGTTGTTAGAAGAGAACCCCGGGTAGGGGCAGCACGTGTGCTTTTTCGTTCCTTACTTCAGCAATAGAGTCGGGAGGCGAGTGGGCCGTGAGAGCAACCAAACGAATTGCCTTTTTAGCCGTGTTTTCTTTTCTAGCTGTGCCCAGAGCGTTCACCCAAACCACCTCACCGCAGGCTTCCAACTCCGCGGTAGAGGTTTTCACTTTGGAGCGCGCCATTCAATACGCCCGTGAGCACTATCCGGCAGTTCGGGCCTCCGTCGAGCGAATCCAAGCTGCGCAAGGCGGGGTAAGCCTAGCGTTGACGAACTATCTGCCGAGCGTCAACACGCTCTGGCAGTCAAATCGCGCCACGGCCAATAACATTGTCGGCCTTTTGCTGCCGCAGGGAGTCATATCATCCATTTCAGGGCCTGTGCTTCCCCACACCTCAGACCGAGGTGTCTGGGGAAGCGCGGCGGGCGTCCTATGGTCCTGGGAGCCGTTTGACTTCGGGTATCGCCGGGCCACCGTCAACGTGGCGCGCGCGGGTGAGAACATTGCCCGGTCGCAGTCGGACTTGACACAGCTTGATGTGGCTACGGGTGCTGCGCAGGCATTCTTCTCCTTGCTGGCCGCGGAGCAAGTGGTCCGCACCGCGCAAGCGAACGTGAACCGTTGGGAAGTCTTTGACAAGTCGGTCCACGTCCTCGTCGATAACCAGCTTCGGCCCGGCGCCGACGCCTCGCGCGCCGACGCCGAACTCGCCCTGGCCAGGACGCAACTGATCCAGGCCCAGACAGCCGAGCGAATCCGTCGCGCTGCTTTCGCTGACATCCTCGGAATGACGGGAACAAACGTGGAAGTTGATCCCGGTCACCTACTCACTTCGGTGCCGGAAGAGAATATCCGGGCGGTTCCGCTCGCTTCCCACCCTGCCGCCGCCGCACAGAACTCTCTGGTCGAACAAGTGAAGGCGCAAGAACGCGCCCTGGACCGGTCCTTCGTGCCACACTTCTTCACCGAGGCAGCCCTCTCGGGACGGGGCAGCGGCGCCAATCCTGACGGCACGGACGCCACGGGATTAAATGGTTTGGGACTTGAACGGATGAACTACGCGGTCGGGATAACGGTCACGTTCCCACTGTTTGACTACTTCTCGACCCGAGCCCAGAAGAGGATCGCAGCTGCCAACCAGAGAGCCGAGGAAGCGCGTTACGACCAGACGCTACAGGGTTTGTCGGATCAAGTGGAGCAGGCTCAAGCCAGTCTGGACGGAGCGCGGCAGGTGGCGCGAAACACTCCCATCGAGCTCCAGGCGGCACAGGCCAGCGAGACCCAAGCCCAGGCGCGATATCAGGCGGGGTTGGCCACGATGGTGGAGGTTTCCGAAGCCGAGGGTCTGCTGGTCCAGGCGGAGATTGATGATGCCCTGGCACGACTGAACGTTTGGCGCGGCCTGGAGGGCATGGCGGCGGCGCAGGGTAACCTGCAACCGTTCGTCCAGCTTTTGAGCAGTCGGCGGCCTTAGCGAAAACGTCAGTCACCCGGCCATCGCGCTCTTGCAGAACGTAAGAAGGGGTGTGACTCATGGGGCTAATTCATGCAGCCCTCCGGCGACCGATTACGGTGATGGTGCTGGTCATTGCGGTGGCGCTTTGCTCGATCCTGGCAATCCTCCGGATGCGAACGGATATCTTTCCGAATTTGAATCTCCCCGTTATCTACGTCGCCCAACCCTATGGCGGAATGAGTCCGACGCAGATGGAAGGGTACCTGGTCTTTTACTACGAGTATCATTTCCTTTACATCAATGGGATTGAAAGTGTGGAGGACAAGTCGATCCAAGGCAACGGGCTGCTGAAGCTGACGTTCCACCCCGGAACGGACATGAGCCAGGCCCTCGCCCAGACTATCTCCTATGTAAATCGCGCCCATGCCTTCATGCCGTATGGAACGGTGAGCCCGTTTGTGATCCGCTTCGACGCGGGCACCGTACCCGTTGGCTACCTGGTGTTTTCCAGTAAGACGCGAACTATTGGAGAAATCCAGGACCTGGCGCTTAATCGAATCCGGCCGGTGTTTGCCACCCTCCCAGGAGTATCCGCGCCACCGCCGTTTGGCGGGAACCAGCGGACGATCGTCATCACGGTCAATCCGGACCGTCTGCGCTCCTACAACCTATCCCCGGACCAGGTCGTGAAGGCGATCAGCTCCGGCAACATCCTGATGCCCGCTGGCAATGTGCGCACTGGAAGCTTGCTGCGCATTGTCGCCAGCGATTCCGTCACCCCCAACATCCAAGACTTGTTGGACGTGCCGATCCGCGCCGGCGCCGGCCCAACTGTCTACTTGCGTGACCTGGGAGGCGTGGCGGACAGCACGGACATCCCCACCGGCTATGCACTGGTGAACGGCCGCAGGGCGGTGTACATCCCCGTGACCAAGCGCCCGGACGCTTCCACACTCACAGTTGTGAAGGAGGTCAAACAGAATCTCGCCCGCTTCCGCTCCCTGGTTCCCTCCGACATCGACATCACCTATCAGTTCGACCAATCCGGGTACGTCAAGAGTGCGCTCCTCTCCGTGGGTCAGGAGGGATTGCTCGGGGCGCTGCTGACCGGCCTCATGGTGCTACTCTTTCTGGGTGATTGGCGAAGTTCGCTGATCGTGGTCACCACCATCCCCTTCGCTCTGCTCGCGGCGGTGGTGGCGCTGTGGGCAGCCGGGCAGACGATCAACATTATGACGCTCGGAGGTCTCGCCCTGGCGGTGGGAGTCCTGGTTGATGAAGGGACGGTTGTCATTGAGAATACTCACACGCATCTTGTGCAAGGCGTCCCGCCGGCGCGAGCCGTGCTGGACGCCAGCAAGGAGGTGTTCATTCCGCGTTTGTTGGCCATGCTGTCTGTGCTGGCGGTCTTCGTGCCTTCGTTCTTCATGACCGGCGTTACTCAGGCCCTCTTTGTCCCGCTCACGCTCGCGGTAGGATTTGCGATGGCGGCCTCCTATTTCCTGTCCAGCTCGCTCGTGCCCGTTATGTCTACCTGGATTCTCAGGGAGCATCATGACGAAACTGCGGACAAGGGCCGAGGCGGGACGTTTGACCGGCTGCGTGAGAAATCGAGTGTGATTCTCAATCGGCTCGCACCTCTGCGCATTGTGGTGGTGGCGGCTTACGGCGTTGTCGCCCTCGCCATCATCTTACTGCTCGGACCGCAGGTGGGAAGAGAATTATTCCCGCGCGCTGTGGCCGGGCAATTTCGGCTGCGTTTCGACGCTCCGACCGGAACCCGCGCCGAAGACACCTCGCGCCTGGTGGCGAGGGTTCTGGACGAGATTCAGACCGCGGCCGGGCGGGGGAACGTAAGCATCAGCCTGGGTTATGTCGGCACACAAGCCGCTAGTTATCCCATCAACACAGTGTTCCTTTGGACCAGCGGGCCGCACGAGGCGGTGATGAATGTCGCCCTGAATCCTGCCGCGGGAATCGACGTGGCCGCCTTCCAGGAGAAGCTTCGGGATATCCTGCCAAAGAAATTCCCGGGTTGCTCCTTCTCCTTCGAGCCGGGAGACATCGTCAGTCAGATCATGAATTTCGGGGCGCCCACTCCTGTCGAGTTAGCGGTTACGGGGCCGGACTTCCCCACGGCTCGATCCTACACCGAGAAATTGCGCGATGAGCTGAGCAAGGTATCAGGCTTGCGCGACCTGAGGATTGAGCAGCCGCTCAATTATCCCAGCGTTGACGTGCGAGTGAACCGCGAGCTGGCGGGGCAACTCGGCGTGACGGCTGAGCAGGTTGGCCGGTCCCTTTCGGAGGCCACGGCCTCCAGTCGCTTCACAACCCCCAACTTCTGGGCGGATCCGAAGACGGGGGTCGGTTATCAAGTCCAGGTCCAGTATCCTCAACCGCGAATGACTTCCCTCGAGGAGGTCCAGAACATCCCAGTGATGCCGGGCGACGCGCAACATCCGCTCCTCGGAGACCTTGCCAGGGTCACGAACGGTACGCTCGTGGGTGAGTACGACCGCGTCAACGGACTGTGGCTGCTGACCCTCTCGGCGAATACGGCGACCGAAGATCTGGGCAGCGTGGCGAACAGCATCGATAGGGCGATCCGTGGCACCGGCACACCGCCGCGGGGAGTCACGGTTCAGATGCGTGGTCAAATCGCTCCCATGCGCGAGACGTTCACCAACCTTGGGATCGGCCTGTTACTGGCGATCGCGGTGATCTTCTTGTTGCTGGCTGCTAACTTCGAATCCCTGCGCCTCTCTTTTGTGGTTCTGACGATCAGCCCGGCAGTCATCTGCGGTGTGATCCTTATGCTGCTCATCACTCACACGACGCTGAATCTGGAGTCGTTCATGGGAGCGATCATGGCCGTCGGTGTAGCAACAGCGAACGCCATTCTGCTCGTAACCTTCGCGGAGCAGTATCGGAGGGAGGGAGCACCCTCTGTCGCGGCCGCCATTCAAGGCGCGAAGACTCGAATGCGCCCCATACTGATGACCAGTATGGCCATGATTGCTGGCATGGTTCCCATGGCCCTGGCGCTGGGCGAAGGAGCGGAGGCGACGGCGCCTCTGGGGAGAGCGGTCATCGGTGGCCTTTTGGCCGCGACGGTGGTCAACCTGACCGTGCTGCCTTTCGTGTTCTCCCTGATTCAGGCCCGCGCCAGCACCGTATCCCCTTCGCTTGACCCGGATGATCCCGCGAGTCGTTACGTTGAGCGAAGGCCGGCGAATTAAGAGGATGCGCGCGAGGAAACGTTATGAAATTCAAGGCAACAACAGCCCTACTCGCACTTTTGGGAGTCTGCCTTCTTTCCGCCTCTTGTAGCCAGGATCGAAGCGGGGCAGGACCGGCGGCCAGCCAGCCTTCGGGGAGTTCGTCCTCACCTGAAGTTGAAGTAACCCCAGTGCGCTCGCAGAAGCTGAGCACCACGGTCAGGCTTCCCGCCCAACTCGTACCCTATCAAGTCGTGGATGTTTATCCCAAGGTGACGGGGTTTGTGAAGTGGATCAAAGTCGACCGCGGCTCAAGAGTAAAAACGGGAGAGCAGATTGCCCTGCTGGAAGCTCCAGAACTCGTGGCGCAGCGGGCCGAAGCGGAATCCAAATTCCAGAGCGCGGAGTCGCAGCTCGCGGCAGGGCAGGCCAAGCTCGCAGCGGACCAAGCCACCTACCAGAGAATGAGCGCGGCAGCCAAGACTCCTGGCGTGGTCGCCTTGAACGACCTGGAGGTGGCGCAGAAAATCGCCCAGTCCGACGAAGCGAACGTCATGGCGCTCCAGAAGAGCGCCAAGGCGGCCCAAGACGCACTCCGCGCGGTCTCAGAGCTTGAAGCGTATCTCAGCATCACTGCACCGTTTGATGGGCAAGTCACGACTCGATATGTTCATCCCGGCGCGCTCGTCGGGCCCGCCAGCGGACCCGGCGCCATGACACCCATCGTTCAGATCCAAACGCTCGCCCGGCACCGTCTGGTGGTCCCCGTGCCGGAGTACGACGCGGCGGGAATCCCGGAGGGAACAGAAGTAAGTTTCACCGTGCCTTCATTTCCAGGAAGACTCTTTCAGGCTCCCATCGCCAGGATTTCACGGGCCGTGGACATTAAGACGCGCACTATGCCCGTCGAATTGGACGTTCGCGACCCTCATGCTGAACTCGATCCTGGCACGTTCTGCGAAGTGTCCTGGCCCGTGCGCCGGGCTTACCCCACCCTGTTCGTTCCGACCTCCGCTGTGGCGAACGACTTGGAGCGGACATTCATCATTCGCATCCGCGAGAATCGAGTTGAATGGGTGGATGTGAAAACGGGAGCGACGGCCGGCATGCTTATCGAGGTATTTGGGGACCTGAAGGAGGGAGACGAGGTGGCCGTGCGGGGCACGGACCAACTCCTTCCTCAAACGCGGGTGGTCATAAAGCCAGCGTCTTGACGAGGTGGAAGATTTCTTTAACCCTCCCACCCCATTTGGCCCGTTCAGTCCGAAAAGGCGGTTTCAGAATGCCTTCGTGACGTCACCCCCCTGAGCTTTCGGCGATGAGCACTGGTCGAACAGACAGGACTTGTGCTTCAAGCACTCAAAAGATTGCAATCGGTTTCGTAGTACGATAGATGAGGGTCGAAGAGGTTGTTGTACCCGTTTGGATCAACGATTACGCGAAACAATTGAATTTCCTGCTGGACACGGGCGATGAGAAAACCATTGTATACCGATGGTGCAGTCCTCCGACGCGAGACATAGCCACAACTCATGAAACTCCTCAGAAGGTGTAGATCATCAGCACGTACGGATACGTATATCCATGGTCCGAAGCCGCCCGTTTGATAAATGTGCCAGGGAAAATGTGGCCCACGCCGATATTGATCTCGAGTCCGTTGGCAAAATTGTGCGAGCCTTGAACGTCAGCCTCTTGGCCCACCCATCGGCCGGCTGTGCCCGCCGCGACTCTTGGAATAGCGACGGAACCACTTGCGGTGTAGAGCCCGTCGTGCACGTTGGCAAGCCAATAAGCATGATAGTTCGCCGAAGCATTCCAAGTTTTGCGCGGCGCGATTTCGAAGCCACCGCGCACATCGTGGACATTGCGCCATCCGACCTGGTCGGTTTCGCCCCATTTGAGGTGGGTGCTGGGATACATCACATCAAAGGTTTGCACTTTGTTGTCCTGGGGATTGTTGTCCCCCGTGGCATAGTTATATTCCGCGGAGAAACGCGGCTTCCAAGCTGGCTTCCAGGTGCGACCGAGTACCCAATGGCCGGCCCAGGCATTGAAATCCGAGTTGGCGACCTTGCCTCTTTCAGCCGCTACTTCCGTTCCGTAGTCAAAGCCAGCGGGCAGTTTTCCGACCCAGCGGAGCCCATAGGTCTTGAAATTGAGATCACCCCCCTTCCTGTCTTCGCCCGTTACCAGGGCGCCTATGCGCCAGAAAACGTACGGCTCAAGGGTTGCCTTTGGGACCAGCTTCTCAATGCCTCCGTACAAGCCATGGATGTTGTTTCCCAACGTGGGCTTGCTGAATCCATTGCTTGTAGTTCTGGTGATCTGAACCGCAGATGCCGCGAACGCGTCGAGACGGTAGCCCTGGTGGCGAAAAGTCGCGCGAATGGCGTCAAAGCTCCTGGCGCCCGGAAACGACCAGCGGCTTTCCGCCACCAGGCGGCCTTCGCCCCAATAGAAACCTTGGCGGCCAGCTCTGACGGATAGAGCACCCTTTTGGGTATCACCCCATTCCACGTAGGCCAGCCTGAGATCGAGCTGGTCATAGAATCCCGAGGTGCGCGGAGAATTCTTGTCGAAAGCCCGCGCATCCTGTCCTTCTACATGAAACTTCAGCCAGTTCGCCGGCTGGATCGTGACACCCAAACGAATCCGGTTGAGGAAGTACGTGTCTCCGTCGTTGGCTTGGAATAGTTTTCCTTGAAAGCCCTCTTCAACTCGGGCCCGGTACTCGCCGTCAAAACGCAGCCACTTGGGTAAGTGGCTGTTCAGCTCGCCAGCGGGGGAGAAGCGTGCGGGGCCACGACGAGTCGAATCCTGCGGGTCTGCAGGCGCAGCTTTTCCCTGCCCATTGCCGGCCAGCTTAGCGGATGTCGTCTTGGCAGTAGCGAGCTCCTTTTCGACAGGACTCGATGTGACCTGGGGCGCCTGTCGCTCTCGGCGCTTATGAACGCTTACAGAACGCTGGGAGCCGGCCTGCGTCGTCTTTCGCTCGATCGGCGCCGACTGTTTGTCCGCTGCCTGGCTTGAGATACCAACGGCGAAGAAGATGACGATGAATGCTATCGTCACCAATAATCCCGTGGGGATGCTGATTCTGTGGACAGTTATGTCGGATGCTTGCCCGTGAGTGACCAGCCCGAGCCTTTGTAGCACCACAAGTGGGAGAGTGTACATCACAGCTTGAGGCTGTGAAATCTGATTTATCGGAACCAGAGGGCTATAGGCCGCCGGTACCCGTCACCCCTTCTACGGGGTTGCAGCCATCGTGTCGCGAGGCAGAAGGGTTGGAAACTCCCGGTCTTCTTGGTGAGCAGTGCGCATCGTCGGAAGTCTCCAGCGAGCCTTGAGGGAGAAGTATGGGGCGTATATCCCTCGCACCTATTCCGACCTTCGCAACCGCACCGGCGGATTTTCAGTGCCGGGCGCCTTAGCGATCACCCAAGGCCTTCGTCCTACCTCTGCGGAGGGTTCCAAAGCCCTAAGCTGTTGCCTTTCCAACCATAACTCCGACACCTCTCTCGCCGGGCCCGCCTCCGCCGCCGAGTTCCGCCGCCGGGCAGCGCTTCAACCGTAACAAAGTCCTGATCGATACCTACGCGCGCGGCAACACCAATACCTTGTGGGATCGTGGCAGCGCCTGCACACCGGACGATAAAGTGAGGACGTCGATGCGTTCAGTGGTCATCGACGCCTCCGGCTACGACTGGGAAGGCAACAAGCCCCTCGACCGTCCCATGGAGGAATCCGTCATCTACGAGACGCATGTCCGTGGCTTCACGCAATCCCCTTCCTCGGGCGTTCAGCATCGCGGGACTTTCGCGGGCATCGTCGAAAAGATCCCTTACCTTAAGGATCTCGGCGTCACCGCGGTGGAGTTGCTTCCGGTCTTTGATTTCGACGAGACCGATGTCCTCAGGGTGGTCGATGGGAAGTCCCTCCGCAATTTCTGGGGTTACAGCACTATGGGCTACCTCGCGCCTCAGTCCTCCCACTGCGTCGAGCCCGAATGCAGCAGCCATCTGCGCGAGTTCCGCGACGTGGTCAAGGCTCTGCACAAGGCAGGCATCGAAGTGATCCTCGACGTGGTCTTCAACCACACCGACGAAGGCAACCACCTGGGGCCGACCTACTCGTTCCGGGGCATCGATCACCGCACTTACTATTTCCTGGTGCCCTGAGCGCTGGAATACTCCATGGATTTCTCCGGTTGCGGGAACACCTTGAGCTGCAACCACCCCATTACCCAGAAGCTGATCGTCGAGTGCCTTCGCTACTGGGTTAAGGAAACCCAT
>JAIQGB010000098.1 GCA_020072905.1 Terriglobia bacterium
CGGGATGGAATCCCGAGCTGATGAAAGTCAGGCACTCGGCGACCTCACGCTCATCGACGTGAGATTCCCGCAGGTCGATGCCGCCGTAGCTGTAGCGATCGCGGCTGTAGGGCACCAGGCTCTTTTTGTGAAAGAAGACGAGGGTGTGCCCCGGCCGAGGAGAGAAGACCTTCATCCGCGCCCGGTTGGGGAGGCCGCTGGGCAGGAAATCGCAGGCGCGCACCTCGAATCCGGCGGCCTCGGCGACGACTTCGAATCTCTCCGCAGACTCCTCCAGGGCACGGCACACCGCCTCGACGATGGGATGGTGGCTCAGTTCCGTCCGGAGTTTTTCATCGACCTGGGGTTCAGCTCTGTTGAGGATCATAGGAGTGAAGGGCTTCCTGAAGAATCATCACGTGGCGGAACAACAGTCTCTGACAGGCTCCCGAGAGCAATTCACGCGTCGGCGAGAACCTCCGAAGCGGGAATCGCCTTCGGCCGTCGCTTCCACCAGAAGTATGGCCGGGCGAGCTGCTTCGCCAGACTCATCTTCGTCTCGTACCATTGCGAGGCCCAGTTGTCCGGCGCGAGATAGCGCGTATCGCCCGGCTGCACAATCAGACTCACTTCGATGTTGGGCGTGACATCCATGGGAATGTTGTTTTTCCGGCAGGCCTCGTAGAGGTGGCGGAAGACAATCAGCATGTCCTCGTAGCGCGGCGACGGCCAGTGCTCCATGTCGGCGCCGATGGTGGGCCGGAAAATGCAGACTGTCGGAAACGCGCCGAGCCCGGTGATGTAATCGATCGCTTTCAGCGTGTCCTCGATAGGCTCGACGCCGGCGACAATCTCTCCGGAGCAAGACCCCTTGCCAAGTTTGCTGGACGTGTATTCGAGCGCACGGAAGAACGTTTCCTGGCCGACCAGCTTCTGCTTGCCGGGCAGGAGCTTGGCGAAGAACTCCGCGTTGTGGAACTCATAACAGAAACTGAAGTGGTCTGCGCCGAGATCGATCAGCCGGTCGTATTTCCAGAAATCGAGTGTGGGAATGAGCTGCAGGCCCACGAGCGCCCCCACGCGCGACTTGACCGCTTTGACGTAAGGCGCGGCGACGTCGAGATCGCGGTCGGTCTGATAGCCGGAGTTGAAGTGTACGAAAGTGACGCCGGATTCCTCTTTGGCGACGCGCGCTACCTCGATGACGTCATCGACGTCCTTCACCGCCACTTCGTTCACGCCCACGTTCAGGCCCGTCGCGCAGAACTTGCAGTTGAGCGGGGGAGAGTGGTACCAGAAGCCGCAAGAGTTGGAGATGTAGATTCCCAGATACGTTCCCTGCAGCACGCCCACTTTGTGCATCGGCGTGCCGCGTGAGGTCGAGCGCGTGTACCAGGCGGGCTCGGGCGGAATGCGGGTGGGGTAGCGCGGACCGGGGATGACAATCTCGAGCCCGCTGCCTAAACCGGCGCGCGTGCGGGCGATGAACCGAGCGTCCTTCTCGAGCGCGCAGGAAGGGTCGATCCGCATCCCCTTGCAGAAAAGGTCGATCTCCAACTCACAGGGGTTGAGGGGGTGAGTTTCGTGATAGCCCGTTTGGGCCGAAGCGGGCCCTTGCTTGGGGGCGCCAGCCTTTGGCCCAACAGCGACATTTTGTCCAAGAGCGGACATACTCCCACCCACCCAACCTCCCATCACATAACATGCCATATTGTCCAGGTCAGCCACAAAAGTCACGGCCGCGGAGCAAAACTCGGCGACCGTAGGGAGACAGGATGGACATACAGGATGGACATAATTGACATTCTCCCTCGCATCGCCTAAGATGGCTGTCCCTGGGCAAATCCCTACTCATGGTTGGAAAAACGGTCTCCCACTACCGCATTTTGGAGAAGCTCGGTGGCGGCGGCATGGGCGTTGTCTACCGAGCCGAGGACACCCGGCTCGGCCGCTCCGTGGCGCTCAAGTTTCTCCCCGAAGACCTTTCCAAAGACCGCCTGGCGCTCGAGCGATTCCAGCGCGAAGCGCGCGCCGCTTCCGCGCTCAACCACCCTAACATCTGCGTTATCTATGATGTAGACGAGCACGAGGGCGCCAACTTCATTGCCATGGAGCTTCTGGAGGGCCAAACCCTCAAGCTCCTGCTCGCAGAGAAGCCGCCAGGCATCGAGCGACTCCTGGAGCTGGCGATCGAGATAGCCGACGCGCTGGACGCAGCTCACCGACGGGGCATCGTGCACCGCGACATCAAGCCGGCGAATATCTTCATCAGCCAGCGCGGGCGGGCCAAGATTCTTGATTTCGGGCTGGCCAAGCTGGCGCCGTGGCGCGAACGCGTGGCGGAAGCCGTGGGCGTGTCGGCCACCCAGACGGTGGACGAGAACCTCACCAGTCCCGGCACGGCCCTGGGCACGGTGGCCTACATGTCGCCCGAGCAGGCCTTGGGCAAAGACGTGGACGCGCGCTCGGACCTCTTCAGCTTCGGCGTAGTCCTCTACGAGATGGCGACGGGGCGGCAGGCATTTTCGGGCAGCACTTCGGCGGCGATCTTCGACGCCATCCTGAACCGTCCCCCCAGCGTTCCCTTGCGAGCGGTCCACGGCCTGCCGCCGGAGCTCGTGCGGATCATCACCAAAGCAATCGAGAAGGACCGCGACCTGCGCTACCAGAACGCCTCCGAGCTGCTGAGTGACCTGAAGCGTCTGAAGCGCGACACCGATTCGGGGCGCGAGGTGGCGGCCCGCGCCACGCGCCAAGCCGACTCCGGGTCGCACCCTCGGGCGGAGAAATCTCTGGCGGTTCTCTATTTCGAGAACCTCAGCGGCGCCAAGGAAGACGAGTATCTCCGCGACGGCATGACGGAAGACGTCATCACGGAGCTCTCCAAGGTGAAGGACCTGCGCGTCTTTCCGCGCGCGGCGGTCTTGGCGTTTCGCGACCAGGCGGTGACGGGCCCGCAAGTCGGCCAGCAGCTCAACGCCGCCTATGTCCTGGGCGGCAGCCTGCGGCGCGCGGGCAGCCGGCTGCGCATCACGGCGCAACTGGTGGAGACGGCGACGGGCCATTCCGTCTGGGCGGAGCGCTACGACCGCCAGATGGAGGATGTCTTCGAGGTCCAGGACGAGATCGCGCGCAGCATCAGCCAGGCTCTGCGCATCGCCCTCTCGCCGCAGGAAGAGAAGGCCATCGCCAGCAAGCCGACGGAAAACGCTGAGGCTTACGATTACTATTTGCGCGGGCGCAACTTCACCCGCCAGGTCACACGTCCCGACCTGGGATTTGCCCTTGAGATGTTCGAGCGCGCCATCGCCCTCGATCCGAGTTTTGCGCTGGCGTATGCGGGCTTGGCCTCCGCCTGCGGCCTCTATCACGATTGGTACCAGAGGGACGCGCATTGGATCGAAAGAGGGCTGGCCGCCTGCGAGCGGGCCTCAAAACTCGATCCGGAGCTTCCCGAGGTCCTCTCGGCTCGCGCTCTGATCTTCGAAGCCCAGGGAAAATACGACGAGGCGATCCGCGAGGCGCGCCGCGCCATCGTCCGCAAGCCAGACTGCGAAGGCGCCTATCTGGTGCTGGGGCGCGCCTGCTTCGCTTCCGACCGCTGGCAGGAAGCCGCCGAGTTGGCGGCGCGCGCCGTGGAAGTGGGCGGCGACGACTACAACATCTACATCCCCTATTGCCTCTCGCTCGAGCGCCTGGGGAGAATGGAAGAGGGCCGCGCCCTCCGGCAGAAACAAATCCGCGTCCTCGAACGGCAGTTGGTGCTGACTCCCGAGGACGTGCGCGGACGCATCTTGCTGGCCGGCAATTACGCCTTCTTTGGCAATCGCGGCGACGCCATCCGGCATCTGCAGAAGGCCGTGCAGTTGCGCCCCGACGATACGAACATCCTCTATAACGCCGCCTGTACTTACGGAATCCTGCTGATGAAAGCCGAATCCCTGGCGATGCTGAAGAAAGCCCGGGACGCCGGCTTCCCCAATTGGGACTGGGTGGCCCGCGACCCCGACCTCACTTGCCTGCACGGCGACCCGGAATTTGAAGCCCTGCTGCGCGCCGCCCCTCGCCCGGCCTGACCCCAGGAAGGACCGCAGTGGTATCGCGGTTTTGCCTTTTGAGGTCCGCGGGTCTCCGCGATCTCCCCGTCCACACGCCCCGCCTGTGCTATGCTTCCGCCAGCGCTGTCGCACCGCTCTATGAGCGGCGGAACGAATCGGAGGTGGTCTCCCAACTAGTAGCCACGGCACGCTTTTCATGCCGTGGGTTCGTAACGTTGGGGCCTTGAAAAGCTCACGGCACAAGGGCGGTGCCGTGGCTATCAGCTACCGGCACAGCGGGATCATATTGGCAGGTTAGGGGTGAGGGCAGATGGTGGACCAGTGGCGCATTGCGAAGCTCAGCGAACAAATCGTTCGGGACTTTCAGCCGGAGAGAATCATTCTGTTTGGTTCTTACGCCTACGGCCAACCACGACCCGATTCGGACGTGGACCTGCTCGTCGTGCTGCCATTCGAGGGCAAGGGTTTCCGCAAGTCGCTCGAGATTCTGAATCGGATTTCGCCCGAGTTCTCCGTCGACCTCGTGGCGCGGCGCCCGGAAGACACTGCCCGGCGTTACGCGGAGGGCGATCCCCTCATCCGGGAGGCTCTCGACCACGGAAAGGTCCTCTATGAACGCCACCGTTAGGGAGTGGATCTCCAAAGCGGAGGGCGACTACGCCACGGCGGAGCGCGAACTCTGTGCCACCGGCACACCGAACCTTGATGCCGTCTGTTTCCACGCTGAGCAGTGCATCGAGAAGCTCATGAAGGCTCTACTGATTCATCGGGGCGTGACACCTCCCCGCTCCCACGACTTGGTCGCGCTGGATCGCCTGCTGGCGCCCGTATGCCCGGGCTGGTCCTGGCCGATGGAAGAACTGCGCCTTCTCACCCGCGCTGCGGTGGACTTTCGCTATCCGGGCGATTCGGCTGATCAGACCGAGGCGTCCGAATCATTTGAAATCGCCACTCGAATGCGCGCCAAGCTGCGCTCTCCCCTTGACTGCCCTGCGACCGATGCTGCGTTACGAGGAGTGCAAGCGCCGCCGACACAGCTCGTAGCCACGGCATGCTTTTCATGCCGTGGGTTCGTAGCGTTGGGGCCTTGAAAATCCCACGGCACAGGGCGGTGCCGTGGCCACCAGCTGATAATCCAGATGCGCTACTTGCTAGGCAAGCTCGGCCTCCGGCTGAGGCACCGCGTCCGGGCGGTCGAGAAAGAAAATGGTGATCTCCTCGTAGGCTTGCCCGCCGACATTGACCGCACGATGCGCGCGATTGGTCGGCTCATCCCAGTCGGCTTGGCCGGCGCTGACTTGGACACGCTGGGCCTCGCCCCCATCCCGATATTCGATCGCCAGCACCTCGCCGCTCAAGATCACCGAGACGCGATGAAACGGGTCGCGATGCCAGGGTGTGGCCTCGCCGGGCTCGAGGCGCAACCGGCGAACGAGGTAATTTCCGCGATGGTGAAGCACTTTTTCGGTCATGAGTGATTCCTTGTAGCAACACAGCGCGAATTTGTCCAGTGAGACCCAGCAGACGGGTGGGCAGGCCAACCGCAAAAGCCAGCAAAACCGGAGAACGACTCGGCGCTGCAGGGCGACGCGCCAACTGCGGGGCTCAGGGTATATACTGACCCGCCGCGAGGAGGCCAATAATGCATCATCCTTCAAAACGCTTCGATCCTCGAAAGGTCGCCGGTCGCCGCCTTCTGTTCTTGCTGATCGCGGCGGCTGTGCCCGGATTGGCGCAGCAGGCGCCGATGATCGTTTCGCCGGAGGTTCACTCGGACCACCGCGTCACCTTCCGTTTCCGCGATCCCAACGCCAAGGAAGTCTCCGTGGCGATCGACAGCATGGGCAAGCCTCTGCCCATGCAGAAAGACGATCAGGGCGTGTGGAGCGTCACCACCGAGCCGCTCGAACCGGACTATTACGGCTACTCCTTCGTGGCCGACGGCGTGAGTTTGATCGACCCCTCGAATTCCTTGATGAAGCCCAACCTTCTCAACGCGCAGAGTATGGTGCAAGTGTCCGGCCCCGCCTCGCTCCCTTGGGAGATCAACGACGTGCCGCACGGGGTGATTCATCATCACTTCTACAAATCGCGCCTCGTGGGCGACCAGCGCGACTATTACGTCTATACCCCGCCGGGCTACGACCCGAGTGGCAAAGAACGCTATCCCGTCCTCTACCTTTTGCACGGCTACAGCGACGACGCCAGCGCCTGGACCGCCGTCGGGCGCGCCAACGTCATCCTCGACAACCTGATCGCGCAGGGCAAGGTGAAGCCCCTGCTGGTCGTCATGCCGCTCGGCTACGGCGCCCCGGAGATCGTGCAACGCACGCCGGAGTTCGCCGCGACATTCCGGGACGCGAGCCTCCGCCAGCGAAATTGGGACCGGTTCCGCGCGAGTCTCCTTGACGAGGTCATCCCGGCAGTGGAGAGCACTTATGCGGCCCTCAAGAACCGGGAGTCGCGCGCCATTGCCGGGCTGTCCATGGGCGGCGCCGAATCGCTGCTCGTCGGCCTGAACGCTTTGGACCACTTTGCCTGGGTCGGGGCCTTCAGTTCGGGCGGGCTCAACGATGATTTTGACAAGGCGTTTCCCAAGCTCGATGCCAAAGCCAATTCCCAACTCCGCCTGCTCTGGATCGCTTGCGGCACCGACGATCACCTCCTCGACATCAACCGGAAGTTCCGCGACTGGCTCAGTGCCAAAGGCATTCAGAAAACCGATGTCGAAACTCCCGGCGCCCATTCCTGGCAGGTCTGGCGACGCAACCTGGCCACTTTCGCCCCGCTGCTGTTCCAGAAAGCGGCTCAATGAAGCTTCGAAAACCGCTTGGCGCGGGGTTTGACACGCCTGCTTTCGGGGAGTAGACTGTGCCCAGGATCTGTCCCCCGCAAGGAGTCTTCGCCATGCCTGAGACGCGGCGCATAGGTGCCCTTGTCCTTGTGTCTCTATTGTTGTCATTCCCCGGCAGCTCGATTGGTCAGCAGTCGGGCACCATAAGAATTCCGGACGGAACCTTGCTCCGGCTTGCCCTCCTCGATAATCTGAGTTCCGCCACCAACAGTGTGGACGATGCCGTCAATTTCGAACTGACAGAAGATGTGAAGATTGGGGAGGCCGTCGCGATCCCCAAGGGGTCAAATTTCACGGCAGGCTGACAGACAACGACGTACGAAAGATCACAAATGCGGGCGGCCGGGTCGCAGTCGTGGAATCGCATTACACAGATCAGGATCTTGCGCAAGCACGGAGGAGTTGCGGCGCTTCGAGTTCCGATATGTCAGCTTCAGGGGGCTCGCCGAAGCCCGAGTCGAAATCCAAAGAAAACGAAAACGATCCCGCAAGTCAAGCGCAAACATCCGAAGTTGGCGCGACGGCAGCCCCGCAAGCCCCCGCTCCTGCTGCGCAGCCCGCCCCCGCACCCTCCACGGAAGACCTGGGCAAGTACATGGGCAGCACGCCTTCGACGGTGCGGCTGACGCCCGGGGACCACACGATTCTGGTCGAGAAAGCGGGCTACAAGGCGTGGCAGCGCACCATGACGGTGAATCCCGGCGGCATCGTCACGATCGACGCGGCGCTTGAGAAGCTGCTGTAGACCGCCACTCACGCTGTCGTGGCGTTCTGCCAGCCCCACAGCAATCGGCGGACGAAGACGGCGATCCTTGACCGCCGGTACAGGCATTCGTGGTGCAAACCTTGACTCACATCGGCAAATACCGTATCGAGCGCGAGCTGGGCCGCGGCGCGATGGGCGTCGTCTACGAAGCGTTTGACCCGATTGTCGAGCGGCGCGTGGCCATCAAGACGATTCGCTTGGATATCGAAAACGGCGCCGAGTTGCTCGTCCGCCTGCGGCGTGAGGCGAAGTCGGTGGGCCAGCTCGAGCACCCGAACATCGTCACCCTCTACGAGGCCGGCGAGTCCGAGGGGCTGTTCTACCTGACCATGCAGTTCATCCAGGGTGAGACGCTCCAGAACCGCCTCGACCGCCAGCGCTGGTTCGCTCTGCGGGAAGTGTTGGAGATCTTTGCGCAGATATGCTCCGGGCTCGATTATGCCCACCAGCACGGCGTCATCCACCGCGACATCAAACCCGCGAACATCATGATCACCAACGATGCCGTGGTGAAACTGACCGACTTTGGCATCGCCAAGGTGGCGGGCACGGGAACGACCAGCACCGGGCTCGTGGTGGGGACACCCAGTTACATGTCGCCCGAGCAGGCGCTGGGCAAGACCCTCGATGGACGCTCCGATATTTTTTCGCTCGGCTCCATCCTCTACGAAATGATGACCGGGGAGAAGGCCTTTCCGGGCCAGAACGTCACGACGGTGATGTACAAGATCGTGCATGAGCCGCCGATGCCGCTGGCGGTCCTGCAGCCGGGACTCGACCCCGCCGTGGAAGGAATCGTGCTGAAGGCTTTGGCCAAGCATCCGGACCAACGCTTCCAGACGTGCCGTGAATTTGCTGCCGCTCTGGAGATTTACTGCAATCGCGCCATGGCCGCTATGCCCGCCACCGCCGTGGTCGGAGCCCCACCCCTCGCGGCGGCTCCGCCTCCGCCGACTGCCGCGCCGAGCGCTGCCAGCGCACCGGTGGCCACCGCGCCGGTTTCGGCCCCAGGAGTCCAGCCGCTTGCGGCAGGAAGCTCTTCCGCAGCCGCGCCGGCGGCGCCCGGATCAACCCCCGGAGTTGTTCCCGTAGCGGCACCACCGCCCACCGTGTCGCAGACGGCCGTGGGACGTCAGGGCGTACCGCTTGCTTGGGTGGGGGGTGGAATCCTGGGAACACTCTTGTTGGTGATTCTCATCCTGCTGGTGGTCCAGATGCGGCAGACAAGCCAGGCTCCGGCGCCCACGCCTCAACCGGTCGCGAAGTCGGCGCAACCCGAAGCGCCCGCCCCGGCGCCCACGCCCGAATCAGTGCAGCCGGGGGCAAGCAAGCCCGCGTCCCAGCCGGCCGAAATGGAAGCACACGCCGCCGTGAAGCCGGCACAGCCCGCCGGTGTCAGCCCGCTCACCGGCGCCGCATCCCCCAGCCGTTCCACGTCCCCGAAGCGCACGGTTTCCTCTCCCTCGAGGGAACCTGCTGCCCGACCCAGCCCGCCCCAACCCGCGGCGCGACCTTCTGTGGCGAGTCCGCCCGCTCAAACAACCACCAGGCCCGCCACGAGTTCTGCCCAGAACGCACCGTCGGCGGAGCCCGAGCCGACGATCCCCACGCAGCCCGAGACTTACCAAGCCGCCATGTTCAGGGGCGACGTGGCTTTCCAATCCGGCGATTACCAGAAAGCCCTCGCCGCCTATCAGAAGGCCTATCGCCTCAATCCCGGCAGCCGCGCCGTCAAGCGAGAGATTGCGAAGGGAGCGAGCCAAGTGTAGAATCCCACCTGGCCGAGAGACTCCAAGGGCGTGGTCCCGAGCGCGAGCTGTGGGGTGGGAACGAGAACAGGGAAGGTGCCCTGGCGTCTGACGGAGACAAGGCTTTCTTGGCGGCCTTCGTGCGCCCTTCGGTGAACTTCCCACGTGCGGGGCAACGTGAAATCCGATTTCATCTCCCCGGACGAGGATAAGATCCGTGAGGTGGTGATGACAGGTGCGGGTTAAGTCCCCCCGTACGCACGTTTACGGGCAGGGCTCCCGCGGCGCTCGGAGACACCGTCAAGAACTCGCCGAAGGGTTTCGGCTGCGGCGCGATCAAGGAGGGGCTATGGCTCTCAACGTTGGCGACAGGGTGGGTGATTACGAGATCGTGGGGATGCTGGGCGCCGGGGGCATGGGAAGGGTCTACAAGGTTCGCAACGTCATCTCCGACCGCATCGAGGCCATGAAGGTCCTCTTGCCCAACCTCGCTAGCGAGCCCGAGCTCGCCGATCGCTTCATGCGTGAAATCAAAGTCCTGGCGAGTTTTAATCATCCTAATATCGCAGCTCTGTATACCGCTTCCCGGATTGACAATCAGCTCGTGATGATCATGGAGTTTGTGGACGGCGTCTCGCTGGGAGATTTGGTGAAGCAGGGGCGGATCCCGTTGGCGGACAGCACGGATTACATCTGCCAGGTCCTTTCTGCGCTGAGCTATGCACACGAGCGAGGAGTCATCCACCGCGACATCAAGCCCAGCAACATGATGCTCACTCCGCAGGGCGTGATCAAGTTGATGGATTTCGGAATCGCCCGAACCGCCCAGGACCACAAGCTGACGGTCACCGGCGCCACCCTGGGCTCCCTTTTTTACATGTCGCCGGAGCAGGTGAAGGCCACGGGCGTGGACGCGCGGTCGGACCTCTATTCGGTGGGCATCTCGCTGTATGAATTGGTGACCGGGGCTCGGCCGTTTCATGGTGACAGCAGTTACGACCTGATGGCGGCCCAGATTCAGGAGGTGCCGCGCCCGCCGATCGAGTTGGAATCGAGCATTCCGGAGCCGCTGAACGCCGTCATTTTGTTGGCGCTCGAGAAGGATCCCGCGCGACGGTTTCAGACGGCCGACGCCTTTCGGACCGCACTGGAGAGCGTGCGGAGCAGCCTGGGTCTCGCCGCCACCGCAGGCCCTGCGCTCGACACCGAGAGCCGCCGGGATCAGCCCACGTCGTTCACCCTGCCGACGCAGGCGCCGCCCGCCCCCGCGCCTCTGAATTCAGGTCCCACGCCGCCGCCTTTGACTGCCACCCCCGCGCCGCCGGTGAGCACCGGTCTCGCGCCCCCGCCACCCACCGCCGGAAGCCACCGCGCCTTGTACATGGCCATCGGCGCTATTCTGGCCATTGCGGTGATCGTCGGGGCTGCTACCCAACTGCCGCGTTGGCTGCGGACCAGGGCGGCGGCAACTGCCCCCACCACATCGCCGGCGCCGAGCAGTGCCCCCGCCACCACACCGTCACAGACCATCCCGGACACGTCAACGTCACCGAATGCCCAGGGAGCTTCCGCAACTGCTCCCTCCTCAACCCAAACCATGCCAGCCAGTGGGCAAGGCGCGGTTGCCGGCCAGGCAAATCAAAATGCCTCTCTGCCCACGAGCGGGCCATCGGCAAAAACCGGCCGGGAAGTCCCGACCGCCCCAACGCAGGGTCGTGCAGGCACAACGCAGCGCAAAGGAGCACGGGCAGCCGCCTCCGCGACATCTCTCCCTGGGGCGTCCCAAGCAGTGGAGACGCCGGCTTCGGCACAAACTCCCCCTGAAGCTAACGCGCCACCGGCCGGGCAGTCGAGTTCGTCGGTGTCCCTGCAGGACTTGCAGGAGAGAATGGTTGCCCTGGGCGGCCGGGCCAACGCCGCCAAGGAGAGTGTGGAAAATCTCCGTCGGCAGCAGCAGAGCCAAGGGCTGGGTCTTCGCGCGGATATGGCGGCTGCCTTAAGCAGTATGGAACAGTACATGGACATGGCCGACGCCGCGTTGGCAAAGGGTGATGCCGGCGCCGCCAAGCGCGATATGGATATGGCCGAGCGCCAAATCGAAAAGCTGGAGAAGTTCCTCCGCGGGTAAGATCCCGCGGTTCTGTAAGCTTGGCAGCGGCGCGGGAAACTCACCGTCAGATTTCCGCGCGGATTGAGAGCGGCGAAGAGCGTCTGGGCCAGCCTGCGTTGCAGGGAACCAAGCCTCGGAAAGCCAGCGCTTCATCCACCTGCCTTTGCTCGGCAAAATCATCTCCCCATCCCGGACTCGCGCCCGCCTGTTTCCCCAAGTTGAGACCTGCTTTCTGGGTTTAGCGCGGACCGGTCTCGCACCGTGCGGCGTGGGGCTTGCCGCGGCCGGCGGAGCCGAAGGTTATATTCACAACTCAATTGCCGAGGCGAGATTCTGGGCGAGAAAGCTCGAAGGGTCCTGGGCCAGCTTTTCGAACTCGCTTTCGGAGTAGACGACCGTATCGGTGGGAATCGATTGGGTGGAGATGTGATAATCGCCGCGCTCGAGGATGCCCGCAAAGTCCCGGCGCACGACGACGATCAGATCCGCGTCGCTGTCGGCGGTCCAGTTTCCTTGGACGAGCGAGCCGAACAGATACACCTTGACGATCTCCGGGCGCGCCGCCTTTGCCTCCGCCACCGCGCGGCGGACATCCGCGAGCACCTGGTCGTAGTCAATGAATCTGACTTCGGCAAAACCCCAAGATTTGTCGGGCATGAGCCAGCAGTTCCTGGCTGTTCCTTTCGTTGAAATAGTCGCTCGGAGCCCCTGAGGCAAAACCATTGGGATAGCGCGACGTGAAGTAGACTTTGTCGAGTTCCTGCCCTGCCAGCAAGAGAGCAGGCGGGATTCCTGTGGAGGCCGGAAGCTGCCGCAGGATTTCCGTGATGGAATGTCCGCGCACCGCCCCGTGCAACGATTGGACGAGGGCCTTGACGGCCTTTTCGCCACATTGCTGGGCCTGGAAAGCGGCCCATTCATGGTGGCCCGTCGTGCGAGAATCTTCTGCAGCTCTCAGGTCCAACTCCGCTTGCTTAAGCCAGTCGGCCGCGCGATTCATGCTGAAACTCCGCGGATAGTCTAGCATGAATGGTGGGGCACCGAAGTAGGGGCGGGGCTTGCCCCGCCCTGGGGTGATGCAAGTATCGCCCCTACGGGAAATGACTGCACGCCGCGTCTCGCTATCAGCGTTGTATAATGAATTCTTTTGGGGCATGCCCAACGTTCGTGCCGGGGCCCGAGGAGGCTTATGAGCCGATCGGCCAAGATGGTTCTGCGTATCTGCCTGATTGTCCTGCTGACCTTCTTTGCCTGCCTCTTCTTTCCGCGGCGGGCCGTGGAGGCTGACCAGGCCCAGCGATCCAAGCCCCCCGCCGCACGGAGAGCCGGCGCCCGCCCGGCGGCCAAAGAGGGCGCGCGTGTTCCTTCGGCGGCAATTCAGACCCTCCGCAACGTCGGCAAGGCGTATTACGAGCAGGCCAAGTACGTGGAAGCGATCGAGGAGTTCAAGAAGGTGGTCGCTTCCGGGCGGGCGTTGGCGACGGACCACCTGAACCTGGGGCTTGCCCTCATGCAGGCCAACAAGTTGGACGAAGCTCTGGGCGAGCTCACCACCGCTGGGCAGATGGACCCCCACCTCACCGCCGCCGACTATAATCTGGGCATCCTCTACAAGCGCGAACTGCGTTACCCGGATGCGGAAGCGGCGCTCAAACGAGTGATCGAAGCTGATCCGAATGATCCCGCGGCGTGGTTCAACCTGGGGACGGTCTACTTTGCGCAGAAGAAGCTCGAGGACGCGCTCAACGCCCACCACCATGTCGTCGAAATGGGGTTTGGCCGCGGGCAAAACTTCTATGTTGCCTCGCTCTTCCACTCGTTCACGACGCTCGTGCGCCTGAGACGCCAGGAGGAAGCGCAGAAATTCCTCAAGATCCACGAGAGGATGCGGGATGCGGTTCCGGGCATCTCGCTGCAGAACCCGGCGCTGGAAGGCGGCAAGTACGGCGCGATTCTCGTGCCCTCTTCGCCTACCACGACCGTGGCGCGGCGGCCTGCGCAAGAGAGCGTGACCTTCGCCGACATCACCGCCAAGCTGGGTATCCGTGGGGACGCCGCGACGACTCCTCCGCCGGCGGAGGAAGGAAAGAAAATCGCGGCGAGCGATTTCTCCCTGGATTATGCCCGTCGCAACCTGCTCCCCCTGTTCGGCGCCGCGCTGGCCCTCGGTGATTACGACAACGACGGCCGGCCCGACGCTTACGTGGTCAATCCTGCCGGCCCCAACGTTCTCTTTCACAACAACGGTGACGGGACATTCAGTGACGCGACGGAGAGCGCCGTCGTGGCCGGACCGAAGGCCAGTCTCTCGGCGCTCTTCGTCAATTACGATAACAACAGCGACGGGCGTCCCAGCCTTTTCGTGGCGGGGGAGGGAGGCGTCCATCTCTATCGCAACAAGGGCAAGGGTGTGTTCGCGGACGAGACTGAGAAGGCCGGACTGAAAATCACCTCGGGCGAACTTTCCATGGGCTTCGTCCTGATCGACGGGGACAACGATGGATTTCTGGATCTCGTCGCCACCACTTATACCGACCTGAACGCCGCACCGAAAAGGGACTCCTTCACATTTCCCGACGATTTCCCCGGCGGCTCCATTCGCTATTACCACAACAACGGCGACGGAACCTTCAGCGACGCCACCAGAGCCTCCGGACTGGGAGAAGTGAAGGGGCGGATTCGCAAGGTGGCCTTTGCTGATTTTGACAACGACGGCTACACGGACCTCCTTCTGGTGCGCGATGACGCGCCTCCGCTCATTTTCTTTGGGCGCGGAGAAGGGAAGTTCATCAATCGGACCAGCGAAGCCGGCGCGGACCTCACGCGGGCCGTGGCTTTGGACGCGCGAGTCGCCGACTTCAATCATGACGGCAACTTCGACATCGCTCTGTGGACCGCCTCGGGCTACCAGGTGCTCCTCAATCGCGGCGGCGGAAAGTTTGCGGCCGCCAGGGGATTGCCGACGATAACACCCCCGGCGGGACTCTTTGCATTCCGCGGGCTCGTGGCGGATGTGGACGGAGACAGCTTCGACGACCTGCTGGTGACGGATTCCGGCGGAAAGCTGCACCTCATTGCCAACCGCGCCGAGAAATTCCAGGAGGCCGGGCTCACGCTCCCCGCCGACGGGAAGTCTCTGGCCGCGATGGCTCCCACTTGGCTGACGACGCCGGGCAAGCTCGATTTGGTGACGGTCAGCCGCAACGGCGCAATGAGGGCTTTTGAAAAACAAGGGCCTCCCGCCCGCTGGCTGGAAGTCAAGATGAACGGGTACAAGAGCAATTCCCAGGGCATTGGCAGCATCGTCGAACTCAAGGCGGGGAATTTCTACAGCAAAGCCCTGATCACAGGCGATCGCCTGCGGATCTATGCCGGCGACCTGGCGAAGCTGGATGTGGTGCGTGTGACCTGGCCGAACGCCGTCATCCAGAACTGGGTAAACGTCTCGACCGACAAGCCCATGGAAGTGCGCGAGTCGGAGCGGCTGGCGACTTCCTGCCCATTCCTCTATTTCTGGGACGGAGAGAAGTTTGCCTTTGTCACCGACGTTCTCGGCACGGCCCCTCTTGGGGAACTTCTGCCCGACGGCGGCCGCATCAAACCTTTCCCGGAGGAATTGGTGCGTCTGCCGGAAGGCCTGCGCGATCAGAACGGCGAGTACACATTCCAATTCACCGATGAGTTGCGGGAAGTGGATTACTTCGATCAGGTGCGCTTACTCGCCGTGGACCATCCTGCCAGCGAAGAAGTTTACGCGAACGAGATCTACAGCTCGAACCCGTCGTCACCCACGCTCTATGCGGTCCAGGGCAGACGCTTTCCCGTCTCGGCCGTGGACGATCGCGGGAACGATGTCCTCCCGCTCCTCCGCGCAGTGGATGGCCGCTACCCGGCGGACTTCCGCCGCAACCGCATCCTCGGCCTCGCCGACACGCATTCCGTGACGCTGGACCTCGGCGAAGTCCCGGCCTCCTCGCCACTCACGCTCTGGCTTACCGGATGGGTCTTCTGGACGGATTCGAACGCCGCCCGCGCCTTGATGACTAATTCACAGTTGCAGATGATCCCACCCTATCTCCAGGTGCGCGACGACCAGGGCCGTTGGGTCACGGTCATTCCCGATATGGGGCTGCCCAGCGGCACCCAGCGCACCATGCGCGTGGATTTGGCCGGCAAGTTCCTCTCCGGCGACCGACACGTGCGCATCGTCACGAACTTCTGCGTCTACTGGGACCAGGCTTTCTTCACCACCGGAGGCGTGCCCGCACCCGAGGCTATCGAGCTGCCACTCGTCTCGGCGGACCTCCACTATCGTGGTTTCTCCACGCCCGTCAGCGATCCTCGGCATGTCGTGCCGGATTGGTTCGACTACAGCAAGATCATGGCCGAGGCGCCGTGGAATCCCATGGTCGGCAACTACACTCGCTACGGAGACACGATGAAGCTGGTCTCTGCTGCCGACGACCAGTTGGTGGTGATGGCCACCGGCGATGAGCTCACCGTGAAATTCAATGGGCGTGCGCTGCCACCTCTGAAGCCCGGCTGGACGCGCACCTTCTTCCTCTACACGCACGGTTGGGCCAAGGATGGCGAGCCGAACACCGCTTACTCGAAGACGGTCGCGCCCATGCCGTTTCGCAGCATGTCGAATTATCCCTACGGGCGCGACGAGCGCCATGCCGAAGGCGGCGAATACCGGCAGTACCTGCGCGAATATCAGACCGGTCCGCGCCATTTGCTCATCCCACCGTTGGCGCCGATTCAGTGAACGAAGGGGTGGGGCCACTCCCACCCCAAGCTCACCTTGACATTTGTTCCCCCTCGGCGGGAGAATCAGCCCGTTTTTCGTCATTGAAGACCTAATCTCTTGCAAGGCAAGCGCTTAAGCGACTGTTTCGCCAAATCCGTCGCACGTCGGGAGGAAGGCAATGCGGACAGAGCGGGGGATGGTTCTGCTGGCTGCTGTGTCGCTGTTGACGGTAGCCATTTCGGGACCTGCGTGGGGACAAGTGAATACGGCTGAGATGTCGGGGACGATCCTTGACCCCCAGGGGGCCGGAGTGCCCGGCGCGCAGGTCACCGCAAAGAACCGTGCGACAAGCGCCACGCGAACCACCGTGAGCGATGACACGGGGCACTATCGCATCGTGGGCCTTCGCCCCGGCGCGTATACGGTGGCGGCGGAGGCTGCGGGATTCGCCCAAGTCGTTGATACCGGAGTCGTTCTGACTATCGGGCAATTGGCGGAGGTCAACGTTCAACTGCAGCTCGGGAAAGAGACCGAAACCGTGACCATTGCGGAAGGCGCGGAGCTGATCGAGACCCGCCGGACCGCCGTTACCGAGACGGTGGACTCCCACCAGATCGACAACCTCCCCATCAACGGCCGCAACTACATCAACTTCACGCTCCTGGATTCCCAGGCGCAACGGGACAGCGCCCCTTCCATCGGTGCTGCGCCCACCAGCGGCATCAATTTCAGCGGCCAGCGAGCCCGCTCGAACCAGGTCTCTGTGGATGGGGCGGACGCCGTGGATAATTCCGTGAACGGCATCCGCTCCACGGTTTCGCAGGAGGCGGTGCAGGAATTCCAGCTCATCATCAGCAACTACATGCCGGAATTCGGCCGCGCCACGGGCGGCGTGATTAACATCGTCACCAAATCGGGATCAAACCAGTTGCATGGAAATCTCTTTGGCTTTTTCCGGCACAAAGACCTCCAGGCCCGCAATCCCTTTTCAGTGGAAATCGACCCCGCCACGGGCTTGACCCATCCCATCAAGCAGGCTTACACGCGCGTGCAGGCGGGAGCCACCCTCGGCGGCCCCATCAAGAAGGACCGAACGTTCTACTTTCTTTCTTACGAAACCACGCGGCGGCAGGAAACCGGCTTCACAAACATTGGCAGCAACAACTTCGGCTTGGTCCAGACGCAGACTCCTTTCTTCCCGGCGCCCCTTTGGCTGACGCCGCAGCAGGCAGCGTTTGTCTCGAATCCCACCGTGCTTTCCGCTCCGGGCGGCCTCCAGACAGCGGCGGAAGTGGCCCTGCTAGCGGGATCGGCATCGAACGTGGCCATCCACGGGACGGACTACGGCGCCATCGCCACGGCCTTCGGCGTGCTTACCCCGCCGGGATCCCGGTTCCCGCTTCCGGTCGACTGCAATCCGCTCGCGTCGCCTCCCATCTTTTGCGCGCCGTCGAACCTGGTGAACCTGCCTCGCTCCTTCGTCCCGCTCCAGAGCCTGGTGGGGAACTATCCGATTTCCGAAGGCACCAGCCTCTGGTCGGCCCGCCTCGACCACCGCTGGAACGACCAGAACAATTCGTTTCTGCGGGTCAGCGTTTCGCCGTCGCTGGTGACCGGCATCCAGGTGAACGCCCAGAATCAGAACTTCGGCCAAAACGCCGGCTCGCGGACTTCTTTACAGCAGTTCCGTGATTTTTCCATTGTCGCGCAGCACCAGACGAGCCTCAGCAGTTCGCTCCTCAACGAGGCGCGATTCCAATTCGCCCGCCGCGGCCTGCATTACGGGTTCTCGCAACTGCCCGGCGGCGACCAGGTGGCCGTGAACATCACCGGATTCGCTTTCTTTGGGCGCGAACCCTTCTCGACCGAGGACCGCATCGAGCGGCGCTTCCAATGGACCGACAACGTCAGTTGGGTGAAGGGGCAGCACAACGTCAAGTTCGGCGCTGATGTGAATCTGGTGCAACTGCGCAGCGACAAAGCGCAGATCTTCGAGCTGAATTTTGGCGGCGTGTACAACTTCGGCAGCTTGACGGCTTCGAATCTGGGTTTGCCGAACTCCTTCGCGGGCGTTCCGCTGCCCGGCGTCACGGCCGTTCAGGCTTACGGGCTGGGGATCCCCGCGGTGTTCTTCCAGGGCATTGGGAATTCCAATCGGCCTTTCGACAACAAGGCGTTCGGATTTTTCCTCCAGGACAGTTGGAAAATCCACCCGCGCCTGACCTTGAACTACGGCGTCCGCTACGATGTCGAGCTGACCCCGATTTTCTCCCCCGCCACCTCGTACAACGCTGCGCTCGAGCCGGCGCTCGGTGTCATGGAAGGCATTCCGCGCGACAAGAACAACTGGTCGCCGCGCTTGGCCATCGCCTGGGACCCGACCGGGAGCGGCAACACGGTGATCCGCGCCGGTTACGGAATCTTCTTTGACCATCCCCTGCTGGGCATCGCCTTCAACGCTTCGACCGCTGAGGGCGCGCTCTCCACGCAGCTCATCGCGCCGCCGGGGCTTCCCACGCGCGCTTCCGTGCTCACCGATCCCACCGGTGCGTTGAACGCCTCATCGATCTTTCAGGGCGTACTCAACGCCATTCCCTCCATGGGGTATTTGCCCGATCAGCAGCGCTTCGATCCCAAGCTCCCGAACTCCCTGTTCATGAATCAGAACTATATGACGGCGGGTTTCCCGTTGCCATTTCTCCCCCTGACCCTGCCTATCGCGCGCAACTTTGTGTATGCCTACGCGCAGCAGGGCGATTTCTCCATCGAGCGGAAACTTGGCCGTGATTACAAGCTCAACGCGACGTACAACTACACGCACGGCCTGCACCTCAACCGGCCGCGGGTCATCAACACGCCGGATCCTCGCCTGCTCACCCTCAACTACCGGAACGCGCTCGCTGCCGGGCTGGCTTTTTCGGACCCGCGCACGGTGGCGGCGCCGCTCGCCAATGTTGCGCCAACGGCTTCAACCTGCGGCGTTGCCGCCGTGGCTCCCGGCGCCTTAGGGGCTCTCTTTGGCTGCCCGGACCCGCTCGCGGCGCTGAACGGCAAGTACATCGGGACCGCGGCGTTCTTCAACTTCTTCCGCTCGACTGGCCCGAACCCGTCCTTTGCCGGGCTCGTCCCGGGCGGCTATGACACTCAGGTGGGGCTGGCGCAGTTGGCTGGCTTCCCGATGGGGATTCTGGGCGTCCAGGTGCCGTGGGGAAGCATCGACCAGCAGGAATCCTCGGGCCGTTCGATCTACCACGGGTTGACGGTGACGGTCTCGAAACGCTTCGGGCAGCATTTCGAATTTCTCTCCGGCTGGACGTGGTCGCACGCCATCGACGATTCGACCGACCTGCAGACGCTCCTCGAACCTCAGGACGACCGCATGCCCGGCCTGGAGCGCGGCAACTCCACGTTTGACCAGCGGCATCGCTGGGTGACGAGCGCGGTGTTCCAGAGTCCCTACAGCCGGTCGAGCGACGGCTGGTATCGCAAGTTTCTGGCGGATTTCACCGTCGCACCCATCGTCGAAGTCGGCTCCGGGCGGCCTTACACGGTGCTCACGGGGACGGACCTCAACCTGGATTTCAGCTCCAACACCGACCGGCCGTCGCTGGCGCCCTCCGGGGGTGTGACTTCGCCGTTTATCCCCGGGGCTGCGTTCACGCTGCCGACGGTTTGCGACGAGGCTGTGGCGCTGGGAACGACTTCGATTTCGCCGCCCTTCGGCTGCACGGGAAGTTTGGGGCGAAATACCTTTGTCCGCCCCGGTTTCGCTTCCGTGGATTTGCGCGTTTCGCGCAAGTTCTTTTTCAGTGAGCGGCTGAATCTGGAATTCATCGCCGACGCCTTCAATCTCTTCAACCGCTTCAACGTGGCGGACGTAAATCCCCTCTGCGATCCACTCGACCCGTCCACGTGCCGCGCCGGCGAGCCGACGGCTTCACTCGATCCGCGTCAATTCCAGTTTGCGTTGAAGATCAATTGGTAGGTCCGCCGGAAGTAGTGGGCAGCCTGTCCAAGCTGCCCGGTTTCCCTCCTCAGCGCCGGGAAGCGGTGAGGGCAATCCGCGCCGCTCCATGCAGCAGGGAAGTCACTGCAAGCGGCTGCTCGCGTCGGGGGGAGGTGGGGCCACCGGAGGGGTCATCAGCCCGAGACCCTGGAGTAGAAACACCGTGCGCTGCGCGGCCCCGCGCCAGATGAGCTGGCAACCCTCGCCTTGGCAGTTCTGCACATAGACGTCGCCGCCGGAATACTCCAGGCTGCAATTCTTGAACGTGCAGTTGACGAACACGCCGTCGTCCAGGACGAGGTGCTGGTTCTCAAAGACTTTGTTTTCGTGTCGAGTCATATTGATGCTTCCGCTTGGGTCGCGAGTCTCCAACGCAGCGGAGGAAGCCTAGCATTTCGCGCCGCGGCGATGCAATGGCCCGCTGCGTTTGATGAGGTGGATCGGCTTCAGCGTCCCGTAGTGAA
>JAIQGB010000495.1 GCA_020072905.1 Terriglobia bacterium
GTGTGCGAAACTGGGCAGTATAGGAAATCCCTGCCGAAAAAGCAATCAGGCGATAAGCGTCGGGCAACGTAGCACCATGCCAATTCGTGAGGCGATTCAGAAACTCGAGCAGCGGCGAGACCTGACTTGTGCCGAAGCGCGGGCGGCAATGGAAGAACTGCTGTCGGGTACCGTGCCGGATACCGAGATCATGGCGTTTCTCGGGGCGCTGCGAGAGAAGGGCGAGCAGTCCGCGGAATTGGTGGGCTTGGCGGAGGTGATGCGCGCCCGAGCGAGCGAAGGATTGCAGGCTGCAGGGGTAGATCTCGAAGCGGTGCGGCAGCGCGGGCCATTGCTGGACACTTGCGGCACGGGCGGCGACGGCAAGGGCACATTCAACGTCTCGACGGCCGCCGCGCTGATCGCCGCAGCCGCCGGCGTCCGGGTGGCGAAGCACGGTAACCGTTCGATTTCCAGCCGCTGTGGCAGCGCTGACATCCTCGAAGCGCTGGGCATGAAGCTCGACATCCCGCTCGAACGCATCCCGGAGTGCCTGGAAAAAGTGGGAATTGTTTTTCTCTTTGCCCCGCGCCTGCACCTGGCGATGAAGCACGTGATGAACGCGCGCCGCGCGCTCAAGACCAAGACGGTCTTCAATCTCCTCGGCCCGCTCACCAACCCTCTCGGCGCCTCGCTGCAACTCGTGGGCGTATACGACCGCGCGCGCACGGAGATGATGGCCCGGGCGCTCGCGGCGGTGGGGACCAAGCGAGCCTTCGTGGTGGCGGCGCACGACGGCTTCGACGAGATCACCATCACGGGTCCCACGCAGGTCTCGGAGACTGACGGTCGGGACGTGACGACGCGTGACATCGTGCCCGAGGATTTCGGCCTCGAACGCGCCCCGGCTGAGGCGTTGCAGGGTGGCGATGCGGAAACCAACGCGCGCCTGATGCGCCGGATTTTCGAGGGCGAGAAGGGACCGCTACGGAACATCGTCCTCGCCAACTCCTCGGCGGCGCTGGTGGCGGCGGGCAAGGCCACGGATTTTCCGAGCGGCGCCGCACTGGCCGCCGAGAGCATCGATTCCGGCGCGGCGCTCGCAAAACTCCAGGCGCTCATCTCCTTCACTTGCCGATTCGCTCCCTGAAGGATCAACCTTGACTTCCTCACTCCGTCGGATTTGGATACCGCTGCTGCTTGCCGCGCTATTTGCGCCCGCCTGCGGCCTCGTCGCCGCGGCGCAGTCCGGCGCGCTCGTCCTTTGGGATTTCGACCAGGGCATCGCGAATTCCTGGGGCGGCCGGTACAACGCCTACATGCGCGAGCCGTCCTGGGCGCGCACTTATCTGGACTCCACCGTCACGCGCGCGGCCTCCGGACATTCGCTGCGCGTCACCGCGCATCGGGAGTCGGCGGGCTTCTGCGGGCTGTGGCTGGATTTCTATCCCGGCTCGGGGGCTCCGCCCCGGCATGTCGACGCGAGCGCGTATGGCTACCTGAGCTTCTGGGTCAAGGGCACGAAGGGCGGTGAGGATTTTGAGATCGAGTTGACGGACGAAGAGAGCGTCGACCACGAGGACGCGCGACCGCGCCGGCCCCTCGATGCCTACCTTGCCGGCGGCATGACGACGAAGTGGCAAGAAGTGGTGATCCCCCTCGCCGATTTCCACGGACTCGACCGCAGCCAGCTCTTGCGCATGGCCATCAACCTCCCCAAGCAGGGGGATTTCCGCTTCTATCTCGATGACATCGCGCTGAAACGCGATCCAGCCGCCACACCTCCGCCGGCCCGCGTGAGCCGTGCGCCGGCGGCCGGCGATCCCGCGGCAACCGTTCACCGTGCCCTGTGGGTGTGGCGCTCCAAACCGCTCTTTGAGGAGCAGAACCGCGAGGAGGCGGACCGCTTTTTCGCCTTCTGCGCGCGGCAAAGGATCGCAGCGGTCTACCTCGCGGCGGAATTCGATCCGACGACAGAAGCCGGAGTGCCCCGGACCAATCTGCGCAATGCGGATTCCTACCGCGAGTTTCTGGCGCGGGCTCATCGGGAGGGGCTGAAGGTCGAGGCGCTGGCGGGAACGCCGGAGTGGGCAGTAAGGGAAAATCACCCGCAAGCGCTGGCCGCCGTGGAAGCGGTCCTGGCCTTCAACCGGGCGAATCCGCCCGAGGCGCGCTTCGACGGCATGCACTTCGATGTGGAACCTTACGCACTGGTGGGCTATTCCGACCCTGAATTCCAGCCTCAAATTCTCGTCCAGTTTCTCGAGATGGTCGCCAAATGTTCCGAGCTCACGCGCGCCGAAGCCGGAACGCGTTTCAGTTGTGACGTGCCGGCGTGGTTCTATCCGGCGGGAGAGCTCGAGCGCGGGGCAATGACTCGTGGGCCTCGAAACCTTTCTCGAACCGGACAGCACGGTCTGGTTCGCCTGCGGCCTGCCCGCGGAAGAATTCCGGCACGGGCTGGCGACGATGAATATCCGCAATCAGCTTTTCTTCGAAGGCTTCCGCATGTCGGTCTTTTCCGATGATGTGAACATGCATATCGGGCTCGCCGCTCCGCGCGAGATGACGCCGGAGCAACGTGCCGCGCTCGAGGCCGCGCTCGCCCACCTGGCGCGGCAACTGGGCGCGGCCGTGGACCCCGCGCGCTATGCCGTTGGGCCGATGCTCGAGACTGCCCGCGCGGCGCTTGCCCGGAACACGGAGTGGAACGGCTTCGAGCCCTTCGAAATCACCGACCCGGATACGCACGCCGCCATTACAGGCTTTCGTAGCGTCCACCGCATGTCCCCCCGCATCACCTTCCATGGGCTCGGGCGGCAGGTGTTCGAGGAGGAGTTTCGATCTACGGTCGAATGGCTGGGCTCCCGACCGGGTTTCGGAGGAATGGCGATTCACTTCTACGATAGCTATCGCGAGCTTATGGAAGGAAAGTAGAGAAGGAAATCAAAAGGCAAAGGGCAAAAGGCAAAAATCAAAAGTAAAGCGTCGTAGCGCAGAGCCGTTCTGGAGCCCTGCAGCTTTTAGGGAATCAGCAACGCCACAATCGAAGTCGGAGATTGCAGCAAGACCCCCCTACAACTTCAGAAAATTAGCCAGCAGTTGCTTGCCCGCATCGGTGAGCACAGATTCGGGATGGAACTGCACGCCCTCGACTTTCATCTCCTTGTGACGCAGCCCCATGATAAGCCCGTCGGAAGTGGTGGCCGATATTTCCAGGCAGGACGGCAAGCTTGCGCGCTCGACGATGAGCGAGTGGTAGCGTGTGGCGGAAAACGGGTTGGGCAGGCCGCTGAAGATCGTCTTCCCGTCATGCTGGATTTCGCTGGTCTTCCCGTGCATGAGTTGTGGAGCTCGCACGACCTTGCCGCCGAACGCCTGTCCGATGGCCTGGTGGCCGAGGCACACGCCCAGGATGGGCCGTGATTCGAAGGGGTTCGCGCCGGCTTGGCCTTGCACGCCAACCAGGCGCTCGGCGGCCGCATAGCTCATCGACATCCTCGGCGC